>CAIYZW010000990.1 GCA_903930725.1 uncultured Bacteroidota bacterium | reverse complement strand
CAAACGTGGTTCGATTACTTCGGTTCAGGCCATTTATGTTCCTGCCGACGACTTAACTGACCCTGCTCCTGCCACAACCTTTGCCCACCTTGATGCAACCACCGTTTTAAATCGTAAAATTTCCGAGTTGGGGATTTATCCGGCCGTTGATCCACTCGATTCGACTTCAAGGATTTTATCACCCGACGTTGTTGGCGACGAGCATTACAACACTGCCCAGCGCGTTAAACTAATCTTACAACGTTATAAAGATTTGCAGGATATCATTGCCATTCTTGGGATGGACGAGCTTTCGGAAGAAGATAAACTGGTTGTTCACCGCGCCCGCAGGGTACAGCGTTTCCTATCACAACCTTTCCATGTTGCCGAGCAATTTACAGGCATGAAAGGCGTAATCGTACCTATCGAAGATACCATCAAAGGTTTCAACATGATTATGGATGGCGAAGTGGACGAATACCCCGAATCAGCCTTCAACCTTGTTGGAACTATCGAAGATGCCATTGCCAAAGGCAAAAAATTATTGGCAGAAAGCAGTCAGGATTAATAATTTAGGCTTTTAAAATGAACATTCAAATCATCACACCTGACACAACGGTTTACGCAGGAGAAGTAACACTGGTGCAATTACCAGGGCTTGACGGGTCATTCGAGATTCTTAATAATCATGCCCCGATAATCTCAGCGCTCAAAGCAGGAGCCGTTAAAGTAAAAACCTCCGATGAAAAATTACTGTATTTCGATATCATAGGTGGGGTGGTTGAAGTGTTGAACAATAAAGTGCTTGTTTTGGCCGAATAAATCAGGAATAACGATCCGAAATATAAAAGATGAGTAAACATTTTTACAAGAAATCAGGCTTTTTAAAGAATTTCCTTCTCCTTTCGGGGATCGTAATTATTCTGGTTTTCCAGGTTCTGGCATCAAATCCGCAACATCCCGAAAGCACCTCACCAGAACAGGCTGCCTCCCACGAAACCGGCGCCCATAAAGAGAAATTCAATGCCGGTAATATGATTATCGAGCATATTGTCGACAACCACGAATGGCACATCCTCAACGTTGGCGATTTTTCTCTCACCATTCCACTTCCTGTAATTTTATGGTTTGATGGAAAACTGCATACTTTCATGTCGTCCAATTTCCATCATGGCCACCAACAATACCAGGGTTTTGGAATTTCGGAAGAGAAAGAAAATAAAGGAAAAATAGTAAGGGTTAATCAGGAAAAATACCTTGCTGAGGGCGTAATTGAGTGTGATAAAACACAGGAAATGCCGCTCGATTTCTCGATAACAAAAATAGTTTTGGCTATTTTTATGAGCCTTGCCCTTATGACCTGGCTTTTTATTTCGATAGCCAGAACATACACCAAACGGCAAGGCCAGGCACCAAAAGGCATTCAATCAATTCTGGAACCTATCATTCTTTTTATCAGGGACGACATTGCAAAACCTTCGATTGGCGCTAAGAAATACGAAAAATACATGCCTTTTCTGCTCACGCTTTTCTTCTTCATTTTTCTCAATAACCTTATCGGGCTTGTCCCCTTTTTCCCTGGTGGAGCCAATGTTACAGGTAATATCGCCGTGACAATGGTTTTGGCATTATTCACTTTTGTAATCACCACTTTCAGCGCAAACAAACAATATTGGGTTCATATTATCAATGCTCCGGGAGTGCCGTGGTGGCTCAAATTTCCGGTGCCACTCATGCCCATTGTCGAATTAATCGGCGTTTTTACAAAGCCTTTTGTCCTCATGGTCCGTCTCTTTGCAAACATTACTGCAGGCCACATCATCGTGCTTGGTTTTGTAAGTTTGATTTTTATTTTTGGAGAAATGAACCTGGCCCTCGGTTATGGAATTTCGGTTCTTTCGATAGCTTTTTCGATTTTCATGGATTTTCTCGAATTGCTGGTTGCCTTTATCCAGGCTTATGTTTTTACCTTGTTGTCGGCATTATATTTTGGGATGGCAACGGAGGAACATCACTAAATTGGTGATGAAAGTTCTTATTAAATTTTGAAATAATTCGTTTTTTTTAATCAAATAAATTCAACACTATGCAATTATTATCAGTGTTATTAGAGGTTGCAACAGATTTGGCTCCATTAGCAAAAATGGGAGCCGGAATCGGAGCAGGAATCGCAGCTATCGGCGCCGGAATTGGCATTGGCCAGATCGGTCGTGGTGCTGTCGAATCCATTGCACGCCAGCCCGAAGCCGTAGGCGACATTCGTTCGAACATGATTGTTGCTGCTGCGCTCATCGAAGGTGTGGCATTTTTTGCCATCGTGGTGTGTTTGCTCGTTGTTTTCCTGTAAAAAGTTTTATCCTGCATCCCAACGGTTGGTTGGGATGCGGGATTTTGTTTTGTTAGTTTTTAAAAAATAAAGATATGGAATTAGTAAGTCCCGGAATAGGATTGATTTTTTGGATGACATTGGCTTTTGGCCTTGTGCTGTGGCTTCTGAGCAAGTTTGCCTGGAAACCCATCATGAAATCATTGCACGAGCGCGAAACATCCATTGATAATGCCCTGCACGAAGCCGACAAAGCCCGTGAAGAGATGAAACATTTGATTTTCAGCAACGAACAGCTTCTTAACCAGGCCAAAGAAGAACGCGACGAAATATTGAAAAAAGGGCGCGAAATCAAAGAAAAACTTATCGAGGATGCCAAGCAAAAAGCCAACGAAGAGGCTGCCCGCATTGTCGAAAGCGCCAAAGAAAGCATCCAGAACGAAAAGATGGCTGCCATGGTTGACCTTAAAAACCAAATTGCCAAGCTTTCGATCGAAATAGCCGAAAAATTGCTTGGCCATGAGTTATCAGATCCAAAAAGGCAAAAAGAGCTTGTTGATCATCTGATTAAGGAAGCAAAACTTAACTAATCGCTCAAAACGCAGCAATGGACATTTCCATCATATCAAAACGTTACGCTCAGGCCTTATTCGACCTGGCTCTCGAGATGAACAAAATCGACAGGGTTTACAGCGATATTTTATTGGTTTTGGATGTTACCCGCGAAAACGCCGAATTCCGGAGGCTTTTGGTTAGCCCGGTGATTCCTCCCGGCAAGAAAGCCCAAATCATTACAGGCATTTTCGAAAAACATCTCGATAAACTTACTTTCAGATTTTTGCATTTAGTTACCAAAAAGGAACGGGCACTTCATCTCGAAGACATAGCCGGATCGTTTGTCTCGGTTTATAAAAAGCACAAAAACATACTTATCACCAGGCTAAAAACCGCCGCCCCGATTGATGAAGAAACCCGGCAAAATGTTGTCAGACTTTTAACGGAAGAGACTAAGAAAAATATCGAGCTCATCGAGGAAGTTGACGAAAAACTGATTGGTGGATTTATTCTGACCATGGATGACAGGCAGTATGATGCCAGTTTAAGTAAGAAAATCAGTGTTCTGAGCAAATCGTTCGATAAAAATCTCTACATCAAAGGTTATTAATTTTTTTGAAGAAGCATTAAAAAAAGGAAATACAAAAAGATATGTCACAAATCAAACCCGCCGAAGTATCGGAAATTTTACGTCAGGAACTTGCAGGATTTAAAACTGCCAGCGAACTCGAAGAAACAGGCACGGTGCTGCAAATCGGCGACGGCATCGCCCGCATTTATGGCCTCACCAATGTTGAAGCAGGCGAATTGGTCGAATTTGAAAAAGGCAACCTCAGAGGAATTGTTCTCAACCTCGAACAGGACAATGTCGGGATTGTGCTTTTAGGCGAAATTCATGATGTAAAAGAAGGCGACACAGTTAAGCGCACAAGACGCATCGCCTCCATTCAGGTGGGACATGGTTTATTGGGAAGGGTCATCAACACCCTCGGCCAGCCCATTGACGGCAAAGGCGAAATTAAAGGCCAGACCTGGGAAATGCCGCTCGAGCGTAAAGCTCCCGGAGTTATTTTCAGGCAGCCGGTAAATGAACCGCTTCAAACCGGTATCAAAGCCATTGACGCCATGATTCCGATCGGCCGCGGCCAGCGTGAATTAATCATTGGCGACCGCCAGACTGGTAAAACAGCGATCGCCATTGATACTATCATCAACCAAAAAGAATTTTACGATGCCGGAAAACCCGTTTATTGCATTTATGTCGCTTCCGGTCAAAAAGGTTCAACGGTGGCTAACATCGTTAAAACCCTCGACGATAAAGGCGCTTTGCCTTACACAGTAATTGTTTCGGCCACCGCCTCCGACCCGGCAGCGATGCAGTTTTATGCTCCTTTTGCCGGCGCTGCTATTGGCGAGTTTTTGCGTGATACAGGAAATGCCGCACTCGTAATTTTTGACGACCTCTCGAAACAGGCCGTTGCTTACCGCGAAGTTTCACTGCTCCTCCGCCGCCCACCAGGCCGTGAAGCATATCCCGGCGACGTTTTCTATCTTCACTCAAGATTACTGGAACGTGCTGCCAAAATCATCAACTCCGATGAAATTGCTCAAAAAATGAACGACCTTCCCGAAAGTTTAAAACCTATTGTAAAAGGTGGTGGTTCGTTAACAGCACTTCCGATCATCGAAACACAGGCCGGCGACGTTTCTGCATACATTCCTACCAACGTAATTTCGATTACGGATGGTCAGATTTTCCTCGAATCAAATCTTTTTAACTCAGGTATACGTCCCGCAATCAACGTGGGGATTTCGGTATCGCGGGTTGGAGGAAATGCTCAGATAAAATCAATGAAAAAGGTTGCCGGAACGCTTAAACTTGATCAGGCTCAATTCCGCGAACTGGAAGCTTTCTCAAAATTTGGCTCCGACCTCGATGCAGCAACCATGGCCGTCCTCGACAAAGGCCGGCGCAATGTCGAAATCCTGAAACAAGCCCAGTATTCACCAATGAAAGTGGAAGATCAGGTTGCCATTATTTTCTGCGGCACACGCGGTTTGCTTAAGAAAGTGCCGGTTGCCAGTATCAAAGATTTTGAAAGCGAATATTTGCATCATCTCGAATTGAATCATCAAAATGTGCTTAAAAACCTTAAAGAAGGTAAACTTTTGGATGAGGATATTAAAGTTTTAGAAAAAGTTGCCAGCGAAATTGGCAGGAAGTACGAAAAGAAATAAACTGCTCAAAATTCAAATAACAAATAACAATAGCGGAAAAGCAGGTTTCAGACTTTTACATTGGACTAATTTGAGTTTTGTGTTTTGAGTTTTGTTAATTTTCGATAAGACATCAAATTGAAAAACAAGGTATTAAAAGATGGCGAATCTAAAAGAAGTACGTTCGAGGATTGAATCGGTAAAATCGACGCAACAAATTACCAGTGCGATGAAAATGGTTGCTGCCTCAAAACTGAGGAAGGCTCAAAACGCCATTTTTACCATGCGGCCTTATGCTACAAAGCTACGCGAAATCATGCAAAACGTTAGTTCTGGTGTCGAAAGCAAAGCCGAGAATATCTATGCCGAGCAGCGAACACCACAGCGCATTCTTATTATTGCCATTTCATCCAACCGCGGACTGTGCGGACCTTTCAATGCCAATATCGGGAAAGCTGTAATCCAGCGGATTAATGAGAAATTTTCGTTTCAGTATAAATCCGGCAATGTGGATATTTTTACCATCGGGAAAAAAGGAAACGACTTTTTGAGGGTACGGAAATTCACCATTTCACATCGTGACGACCAAATCCTCGAAAAACTTTCGTTTGATACTATTCGGCCCATTGCCGAGGATTTAATGGCCCAGTTTGCTTCAAAAAAATACGATCACATCGAAATTATCTACAACCAGTTTAAAAATGCGGCTGTTCAAATCCTTCAAAACGAACAGTTTCTTCCGATTGTTCAGGATAACACACAACTTATCAGCAAGTCTCTTCATAAAACTGATTACATTTTCGAACCTTCAAAAGAGGAAATTATTCAGGAACTCATTCCAAAATCATTAAAAATTCAGCTTTACAAATCGTTGCTCGACTCGCTTGCCTCGGAACACGGCGCCAGGATGACCGCGATGAACAAAGCCACCGAAAATGCCCAGGAAATGCTTAAAAATCTGAAACTTTCGTACAACAAAGCCCGTCAGGCTGCTATTACAAACGAAATTCTTGAGATTGTAGGTGGTGCAGAAGCTTTAAAAGGATAGGACAAATAATAAAACTCAAAGCCCAAAATTCAAAGCTCAAAATTCAGGTCGTAGCCTCAAGATAAGATATAAAAACAATACCCGAAAAAACAGGAACTCAGGTTCCGGGTTTTTTCGGGTATTTTCGTTTACCTCAAAAATCAACTTTCAATCTATCTCTCTGGCAAGCTGAATAAATGCTTCTTTTGTTATTTCATCAAGCTTAGCGAGCAATTTTATAAGTGTTTCCCTATGATTTTGGATAACGTCAGTCTTGTTGTGTATACTATGCGAAATCTGTTCAATGGTTTCCAAATCATCCTTTAAAACTTTGATGCCCAATAAAAGCACCACATTTTTAATGTCGTGGGTCTTTTGTTTAAGCCGTCCAAAATCTCCCTCCTGCAATAAACGGTTCAATTCGCTAATTTTTGGTGGAGTTTCGTTAATGGTTTTTCTTACCAGATTTTTCACGTCCTCAGGCTTATTGGTGTAAATATTCTGGAGTAAACTCAAATCGAACAACTTAACCGGTGCAACCTTCGGCTGTGTATTATTATAAATAATGGTATTAATTTTTGAAGCCATTTCAACCGAATCGCATGGTTTCACAATTAATCCGTTCATGCCGGCAGCCGTGCAACTTTCGATTGTTTCGATGCTATCATCGCCTGAAAAAGCAATTACCGGAGTCTTTATTCCATTTTTCCGAATTTCTCTTGTGGCATCAAAGCCCCCCATTTCGGACATGTACAAATCCATCAGAACAAAATCGTATTTGTTACTTTGGAGTTGTGCAAGCACATGGCTACCATCATCAATTACATCAACTTCACAATTCAGGTTTTTAAGCTGCCGCCTCGTCACCATTTGGTTTATCTTATTATCCTCAACAACCAAAGCTCTTTTTCCGGCTAAACTTTCAAATTCATTTTCGTCGTTCTCGGTATTATAAAGGTCAAACTTTTCGAGATTCAAAACCATTCGGTTAAGCAATTCTTCACGCTTGTATGGTTTCGAGATGAATGAATTCATTCCTGCATCTATACACTCATTGATGGTTCCATCGAGCACCTCGCCTGAAACGGCGATGATCGGCATGTTCAGTTTTAAGGTTTTTCTAATAATTCTCGTTGCTTCAATTCCATCCATTACGGGCATCCGGATGTCCATCAGGACGATATCGAATGCCCCATTCTTACGAAGAAGTTCAACAGCCTCTTCACCATTATTTGCTGAAGTAAAATTCCAATCGGTCAAACAACCAGCAGCTAAATCACGCTGAACCTCATTATCATCAACAAGCAATACCTTTATTTTTCTGGTTTTACTTTTATCAAAATGCAAGATACGTTCTTCATTCGACGGATTAAAATCTTTGTCAATTCTCAATTCCAGGGTAAACGAAAATTTAGTGCCGACACCTTTTTTACTCTGCACTTCAATTTCGCCACCCATTGCCCGGATAATATGCCTGCTGATAGATAAGCCAAGGCCCATTCCACCAAATTTCCGGGTTATGCTGTCGTCTTCCTGGGTAAAGCTTTTAAAGATTTTTTTAAGGTTTTTTTCTTCGATACCAATTCCTGAATCTTCAACACTAAAGGCGAGGTTGTAAGCTTCGGCACCTGCACTCACAAGCTCGCATTTTACTTCGACAACACCGGTGCTTGTAAATTTAATGGCATTATCAACCAAATACTGCAAGGCATGCAACAATTTATGTTTGTCGCCGATCATCGGTTCGGTAATCATTTTATTTACCGAATACCTGAGTTCGATATTACTTTTCCCGGCTTCCGGCCTGTTTGAATTGACAAGAACCCTGATAAGATCGTTTACATTGAAACTTGTGTTTTCCAATGAAAATTGGCGGGCCAATATTTTGGAATAATCCAGAACTTCATTTAAAACATTGAACAGGTGCTTGCTTGAGGTTTTTACAACTTCGAGGAATTCGGTTTGCTTTTTTGATAGTTCAGTTTCGGCAAGAAGCTCAGAAAATCCTAAGATGGCGTTCATTGGATTTCTGATTTCGTGATTCATGGTGGCCACGGTTTTCTTGTCGGCGAACAGGCTAAACGACTTTATCCCCTTATTTTCAGGATTTTGGTTTAGTGCAAAATGATCAATGCAATTATTAATCGACAAAGTAAAACTATTGATAACCTGAAGGAAATCGGCAAGTTCATCCTTTTTGAAAAATTCAGCCTTTTTTCCAAAAATACCTGTTTTTTCCCCGGTCATCAGCATTTGAAGAAAGCCTGTTTCGCCGAGTGGAAAAACTACAGATGAGCAATTATTAAGTTCCTTATTTAAAAACAAATCTGTATATTCAACATCCTTGGCAGGCATAATTAAAAACCCGGTTTCCCCAAAATTTTTAAAATTTACCTCTTCGGTAAAAACATTTTTTGTTAATGTGTTTCCTGCCGAAACAGCACATATCAGGTTAACCTGTGTTGATGGAGAGTCGCTGTATATGAATTTGTCTTTTATCCAAACAGAGGCAAAATTCAAGCCTTTGGCTTCGTTAAGCGCTGTAAGGAAATTCTCACAATTTTTTTTCAAATCCAACGACTGACCTATTGCAAGAGATAGTTTAAAAAGATAGGGGAAATTGCTCATTGTTTTACTTTTTATTATACCCTTTAATGCTGATAAAGGAAAGTTGTTTCCCTGTAACCCGGCTTATCTTGGTACCAGTCCATGTAACTAAATCCACCACTCACCACCCAGGTATCAAAAACAAGATGGCCTTTAAGAATAGGTGATTTTTCGACCGGATAATCAAACGAAACCGGTAAATGCATGCCCCACGGAAGATTGTTGTTCGACTTGTAATACTTTCCGGCTGCCAGGTTTGAATCGTCATCTTCGGTACCAAAGTATGAATTGTTTACCAGCGTTGAGGGTGCATATCCGGGCAAATGGACTTCTTTACCCCGCTCTTTGTCAACAATAATGAAAGGATTGTATGGTGGAAGACCAACTGCTGCTAATGTTTGTGGTGTTGCCAGATTTACTGTCACTGTTATCGAAGGGGGTGTAACATAAGCTTGTTCGGTGCGTGTGTTTACAAAACCAGAAGCAATTGTGGGGAACAAATTATAGGTATTATCAAAAACAATGATGGTGGCTTTGTTTTGTCCGCTCTCGGTGCCATTGCCGGAAAGCGTAATAAAATCTTCCTCCAGACTGTAACCAGAAACATTTGCAATTGCTGATGGTGGCAGATTCAATTGATAACCAAATCCATTTTTATATCCCGCACCAATGGCCTTAATAGTAAATTCCGAAATAATATCAACAACTTTATTGCCGGCGTTGGTAACCTGGTTTATGTTGTAATCAAGCACCAGGTCATTAAAATCATAATCGCCTTTAGATGGCCATAAATCTTCGAAAGCAAAACTACCTTTCTGATTCTCGCCAGGATAATAATTATTGAAAGCCCTGTTGGGATCAAGCGGATAATCGTCAATCACATCATAAACGCCATCATCATCTGTGTCAATAATTGTGGGATCAACCAAAGGCATGGCAGCGCTTTGAATGGCTGTTGGAGGATTTGATGTTACATAATAGATTGCATCATTAAAATCGTTGTCCCCACCACTATTTCGGTTAAGATCTTCAAAACCAGTAACAAATAACTGTCTTTCTGCATCATATAAAATTACATTATGCTGTCTTTTTTCGGGAAGTGTTTCAGGATTAAATGCAGGGTCGGAATAAAACTTTAGATTGGTTGTTCTTACTGCACCATTTGCAAAAGCATTCTGAAATAAAACCCATCCAATTCCAGTACCAGCTGGAAATTGTCCCAAATAAAGTTTATTACCGGCATGCAACCCACCTCCACTAAATTCTAAAGAAAGGTTTGGGAAGGCAATTGTTACCACATTTATCTGACTTACCGATGTTGGCGGATTATTAACATTATAGGTATAAAAACCCAAAGCATTTGTGTATCCGGCACCTTCATGAACAAATGTGAGCCATACATCTGCTGCCTCATTTAAGATGATGTCGGTTTCATTACCCGTTGCCAGATATTCAGGATGGTATTGTGGAACAGGAGCATACTCTGGCAAGGCAGCGTTAATATCAGCCAGCAAGCCATTTCCGATAACATCATCTGGTGGATTTAAGCAGCCTGGAACGCCCAAAGAATTATAAGTACAAAGGTAAGGATAGGTTACATCCAGAGATTTAAAGCCCGGGAATTCTTTAAAAGTTGGCTGAGGCTTTTTTCCGCCAAGTATCGTATTTATTCCACCATCAGTAACAGTCACCAATGTTTCAGAAGGTAAGCCAATGTAGCCGGTTGTTACAATAATGTTGGTGATGTTTTTTGATAACGGATATTGTGTTTCGAAAGCACCATTTGCATCAGACATACCACTTAGCAAGAGTACTGCACCATTTAATGAATCTCCGGCGTAAATGTTTATCCTGGCTCCTTTTATCGGGCCATCCTGGTTATCTTTAGCATAAACCTGAATATTCACGTCACTGACCATTTCAAAATTGAAGCCATCCGGGGCAACCAGTTCATCCATGCTCGCCACATGGGTTGGTTCATTATCATCTTTTTTACATGATGTAGTTACGAAAAAGAAAAAGACAACTAGAATACTTAATGCGTAAAAGATTGATCTTTTTTTCATGTTTGATAATTTTTTGAGTTAAAAATTTTGTAACAACTTCTAAATCCTCTTCAAGTTTTAATCTATTCAAGGATTTTATTGATGTTATTATTAATCATGTTTTGTGCCAACTATTGTAACTTACCTCATATTGAGGTCATTAACATTATCTCATTTTGCAATCGTGTTTGAATTCTGGCAATTATTCCAATATTAAGACAATAATTTTAAAATGAAACAAGCCATTAAAGATAATTCAAATGGAAAAATGAACAAAGTTAATTATTAATTTTTTTAATTTTTACGTGCCGAATTTCCGGTCAAGCATCGAAAACTCATAAATAATTGCTTTAAAGTCATTAATAGTGAGATCGTTAAATAATTCGTCGAGAAAATATAATCGCGCAAAGCCACTCTGTAATGGCAAAAAATTACTTAACAAATTTGCTCCGCCACTCCGGATAATCAAATGAAGTGGCGTTTTAACCCACAGGTTATTTAAAATTTTGTTGTTTGTTTCAGATTTTGAAAAGGCGCTGTACAACTCTTCGATTGGATTATAAGCGATACACAAATTAATGGCCCCATTTTTAAATCCGGACGTTTTGATTTCAACAGCTTCAATGGCTTTAAGATAATCTCCAGGCAAAATTTCACGGTTTCCGGCAAATACAACCCTGACGCGTTTACTTTCGGCCAATTGAAGGATTTCTCTCCCAAAAGCAATTTCGCTTACCGTGTTAAAAGCGTCAATTTCGGTTTGCTGCCGTCTGAAGTTTTGGATGCTCGACAAATAAATGCTGATTTCGTTTACGCCTTCATCAAAAAGGTAACTGCATATTTCGGCTAAAAAAACCTTGGTTTTATGATACGATTCTTCTAAACTTGTATTATGATTAGCTGCCCATCTGCGGCCGCCATCGGGGATTAGCCCAACATGGCCGGGTATTTTTGAATTATCGGGATGAAATTCGGTGATATTTTCCAAAGTTATTTCATTTCAAAATTAATAAAACGCACCAAAACACTTAATCTACGAAGGTTCCGGCTTCAATTCCTGATTTTCTTTTGTTTTGGAATAGCCAATTTTTTTAGCCAGGTTCATGGCTGGTTTTTCGATTAACATAAAAAATATCCATGCAGCAAAAATGGAAGCAGCAAGTGCAACAAAAACGAAAACACTTCTGATTTGCTCGCTTTGGAAAAGTGTTTCACAAATATTGATGATACGCCCACCAATTGGAATGTGCACCAGATAAAGGGAATACGAAATATTGCCCAAAAATTTGGAGACTTTGGTTGACAAGTCGAAGTAGAGAATGAAAAAGTAAGGCAGGATTGCTGCAACCAAATACCGGTTATCAAATTTTACATAAATCATCAGCAAGGCAATCAACAACAGCGCACCAAACTCTGCATCTTTTAAATACCCAATCTTAAACTGAAACAACAATATGCCCACCACGAAAAGCAATCCATAACTAAAAATATAGTTGTGACCAGTTATCCAAAAACCCATCATCCCAAAAACCCCCACAGCGATAAACGAAAAATACTTATTTGAATGAATCAACAATGGGAAAATCAGCGCGATGATGATATAATATTGAAACTCGATTGCCAATGTCCAGTAAACATCGTTAACCCAGGGGTATTCAAAAAAAGCATTCAGATAACCCAGATGAAGAGCCAAAGCCGTAAAATCGAGCGAAAAACCAACACCACGATAATATGGTGACAAAGTGCTAAGCCAGTTTAAAGCAATCACTATTATAATACTTATGAGATATGGTGGCTCGATCCGGATGACACGTTTGATCAAAAACGTTCCAAAATTTCTGAAGCGGTACATCCCGCGATACATGGCGTAAGGAATTACAAATCCGGAGATTACAAAGAAAACATCAACACCCAGAAAACCAAACCTGCCTGATTGATAAAGTATGTTTGTTTTACTCAAAAAATCAGGGTTGCCATGGGTAAAATGAAAATAGCAAACCGCTACAGCAGCAAGCCCTCTAAGCAAATCAAGCGACGATAGATAACCAAGTTTCTTTTTTTCCATATCATGCAAATTTAAAAAAGATGAAGCTGAGGATTGGTTTTAAATTGGTCGTAGTAGGCTTTGGCTTTATGTAAATCTGTGCTAAAAAGGTATTCTTTGGAATCTAAATACTGTGCAAAAAATTCATGCCCGTACAACTTCAGTTTAAAATCTTTCTTTTTGATAATTTTCACGAGAATCTTTTCCAATTCAGACCAATCAATGTACTGCCTGGCAACATTTAAGAGGCTCACAATTTCATCAATTTTGGTCGAATACACATCGCTGGGATGGTAGATTGCCGGAATATTTACGTAGCCTACCTCGCTTCCCGATTTTACAAATCTGAAAAGCATATCGTAAACTACACCGAATGCTTCGATACGAAAACCGCCGAAAACTGTTGATATTTTCATCCCTCTGAAACCACAGGCCACATCCGGAAGCGTGATTCCATGAATTTTACGCGACAACAAGGCAGCAAAAAGGTTAGAAGCAATTTTCGACCCCGGAATTATTTCGAGATTGGTGAACCGGTTGCCGACAACCAGATCGTATTTTTGCACCTTTTTCATAAAATCTTCAACATACAACGGGTCGTGCTGTCCATCGCTGTCGAGGGTAATCATGTGCGTGTAGCCATTTTTGATGGCGTATTCAAGCGCAGTTTTATAAAATTCGGTAAGACCCCAATTTATGGCGTTCGAAATGTAGGTAAAACCCGATTCTTTTATCAATTGCTCAGTATTATCGGTACTTCCGTCGTTAACAACAAGCGCCTGATTTTTATAAGCTTCAAGCTGATTTAATAATATTCCAATATACTTTTCCTCATTGTAGGCCGGGATGGCAATTAAAATGTTTTGCTTCATTTTTAGGAGATTGCTAGTCGAAATCCGACCTTATTGTTTTTTAATAAACTGGGTTACTTTACGAAGATTTTTAAACACAAGGGTAAAAATATTTCCAAACTCATTTTTTTTGATGGCGTGCAAATCTTCCTTCGATTTTTGGATGATGTTTTTGATGCTTCGGTTGCTCGCCCCGCCAACACGCATTTTCACCATTACTTCGGGTAAATAGGCTGTGCTGATTTTGTATTTCCCCAAAAACCTGAGCATCGAATCGTAGTCAGCCGAAATTTTAAAAGCAATATCAAAACCACCGTATTTCTGGTAAATTTCGCGTTTGATGTAAAGCGTTGGGTGAGGCGGCATCCAGCCCATTTTTAGTTTCCGGCGGGTAAATTTTCCCGATTTCCAGTAACGCAACACTTTATTGGTGTCGTTTTTATAAACATATTCCAGGTCGCCATAAATCGAATCGGCGCCGGTTTCATTGAACAATCTGGCCACTTTTTCGATTACAAACTCGTCGGCAAAGAGGTCGTCGGAATGCATAAAACCGATTACATCGCCCTCGGCCATTGCGATTCCCTTGTTTAGCGCATCATAAATTCCTTTGTCGCGCTCGCTGACGGATTTTGTGACTTTCGAGCCAAACGATTTCACAACTTCCATCGTGTTGTCCTTCGACAGTCCATCAACAATAATGTACTCGATATCAGGATAAGTTTGCGAAACAACCGATTTTATGGCATCGCCGATGGATTTTCCGCTGTTCCAGGCGATGGTGATGATTGAGATTTTCATTTTTAATTGTTTTTGAATTTTTGTTTGGAAAATTAAGATATTTCGCGGCTTTTGACCAGGACTGCCGGGTTTCCCTGATAAATTGAATATTCTTCGAGATTGCGAGTGGCCACCGAATTAACCGCCAAAACGCTGTGCGACTTGCAGGTTACGCCCGGGCAAACCACGCTGTGCGCGCCAACCCAGGCACCATCTTCCAAAATAATATCGCTTACCATTAAATCGAAAGTGGTTTTTTTGAAGTTATGATTTCCGCACAACAACATCGAACCTTGCGACAGGCAGCAGTGGCTTCCGATTTTTACGTCGGAAAGGTTGTCAATCCAGGCATTTTCGCCAATCCAGGTGTGGTCACCAATGGTTAATTTCCAGGGATATTTGATGTTTACGGAAGGCTTTATTACAACGCCTCTTCCTACTTTTGCCCCAAAAAGCCGGAGCATTCGCACCTTGAGGCCACTCATGGGATTGAGGGGATTTATGAATAATAAAACGTTGATGAAATACCAGGTTAGTTGTTTAATTTTCCCGGCTCCAATTACAAAATTTCCTGTCGAATAAACGGATAGGTCGGTTTTATTTTTCATTTTCGAAAAGGCGTTTGTTTTGTTCAAAAATGGATTTATCGTTTACAAATTCCCATGCAAATTCGAGGGCATGCTGAGAAATGTTGTTATAAGATTCCTGGTCGAGACCGATGGCTTCATTGATTTTTTCGACAAACACATCGGTGTGGTCGAGCGGGATTTCCCAGCCTGCCTGCTTTTGAGCAAGGTTTTGCCAGGGCGTTTTGTTACTGATGATTACTGGCGTTGAGGCCATAAAACTTTCGAGAATGGTGTGCCCGAAATTTTCGCCGGTGGTGGGCAAAAACATGAAATGATAATTGGTCATCGCTTCCAGAACCAAATCGCCTTTGATGCTGTCTTTGTAGTTTACAGCTACATTTTTGGGCAACCGGGCAATCAAATCCTGGCACTCATTCCAGTATTCCTGCTCGTAAACCGGGCCGTAAATATCGTAAACGATGCTGCCTTTGGT
>CAIYZW010000989.1 GCA_903930725.1 uncultured Bacteroidota bacterium | reverse complement strand
GTGCAATGGAACATACCACTAACATTGCCTATCCAAACTCTTCAATTACAGGTAATTTAAGTAATGAATGGCTTTTTGCGCATGAACTTTCGCACCAGTATTTTGGCGATTTAATTACCTGTGCTACCGCCGGTGATATGTGGCTTAACGAAGGCTGGGCTGTTTTTTGCGAATCACTTTATCGGGAGTATGTTTATGGAGCCGATGCTTATCGCACAAACATGCGCACCAAGCACAAAGCTGTTTTACATACATCCCATATCGAAGATGGTGGCTATTTGCCTCTTTACGGAATCCCGACCGAATATACTTATGGCACAACGGTTTACCAAAAAGGAGGCATTGTAACCCACACATTACGAAATTACATGGGCGATGATTTGTTTTTCGCCTCGGTGAAGGCTTTTGTTGAAGAATTCAAGTTTAATTACGCCACAACTGCACAATTACGGGATTTCTTGAGCAACCATTCGGGTATTAATCTCAACGATTTTTTTGATGCCTGGGTTTTTGCACCCGGATTTCCTGAGTTTTCGGTGGATTCGTTTGCTTTGGCACCCAACGGAAATAATTTCGATGTAACTGTTCATGCCAGACAAAAATTAAAAGGAGCCACCACTTTTGCCAACTCCAACAAAGTTGAAGTTACTTTTATGGATAATCTCTGGAATCGCCGGACAGAATTGATGGAGTTTTCGGGCGAGCATGGTTCAACCCAGTTCACGATTGATTTTGAGCCTGATTTGGTGATGATGGATTTTTACGATAAAGTTGCCGATGCAACCACCGACGAAGATAAGACAATAATAACCACAGGTCTTTTGAATTTTACCGATACTTACACGAAAATCAATACTTTAATGCTGCCTGCCGGCGATTCGGCTTTGGTGAGAATTACCCATCGTTGGGTGGCGCCTGATTCGTTAAAAAATCCAATCGAAGGGCTACGGCTGTCAGACTACCGTCATTGGCGTGTTGACGGAATTTTCCCGGAAGGATTTGATGCTACCGGCAGTTTTTATTTCAGTAAATTCAATTATCTCGATAATACCTTAATGACCAATTCAGAAGATTCGTTGATAATTCTTTATCGCCCCAACAGAGCATCTGATTGGCAACCGGTTGAGTTTACCAAAACAGGAAATCAGTACATCGGTTATCTCGAAGTTTCTCATATTCAAAAGGGTGAGTACACACTGGCTGTTTGGGGACAAAATTTCGTAGGAGTTGATAAAGAGGCTAAGATTTCCGATGAAACTCAGATACTAATTTATCCAAATCCTGCCGGGGATGTTGTTTTTATCGAATGTGGGAAAATTAGGCCTGAAATAATCAGAATTTCAAATGCGACCGGACAAACGGTTGATTCGATTATTGGAAATTCCAGCTTCCAAAGCTACCAGTGGATTACCGCAGGCTTCCCCGGAGGCATTTATCTTTTTAATTTTATTGGGAAGAATAACGAAATCATTGCCACGAGAAAAGTATTGGTTAATTGATATTCTGTTAAGTATCCAAAACCTAACAGGTTTTAAGAACCTCTTAGGTTTCAATTTTTCAAAATAAGCTAATTAATTGTATTTGTATTAATTATGGATGATTTTATATTCAAGCTCCGGCAAAAGTTTCTCGAAAACGCCAATGCCGAAAATGCCGCTCAGATGAAGGCATACATGCGAAATCAGTACGATTTCTTTGGAATCAAGGCACCAGCTCAACTGCAAATCAGGCGTGAATTTTTGCATAGCCAGGGTTTACCTGAAATTTCTCATCTATCAGAATTAATCCGGGAACTTTGGGAGCAGCCAGAGCGCGAATTTCAGCATTTTGCGATAGCACTTCTCGAAAAATACAGCAAAAAAGCTGATGCAGGTTTTATCGAAATCCTCGAATGGATTATTGTGACAAAATCATGGTGGGACACCGTTGATTTTATTGCTGCAATCCTTGTTGGTAATCATTTTAAGCAGTTTCCCGACCTAATCCCGGTTTTTACCGAAAAATGGATGAATTCCGGGAATTTCTGGTTGCAGCGTTCGGCCTTGCTTTTCCAGTTAAAGTACAAAAAGCAAACCGACCTAAAACTACTTTTTGGGTTCATCGAAAAACTTTCAGGTTCGCGGGAATTTTTCATCCGGAAAGCCATTGGCTGGACGCTTCGTGAATATTCAAAAACGGATCCGGACATGGTTATCCGGTTTTTAGAAACCCATCAACTTCAACCTCTGAGCAAAAAAGAAGCAGATC
>CAIYZW010000988.1 GCA_903930725.1 uncultured Bacteroidota bacterium | reverse complement strand
ACTTTGACAATTTGGAATAGAAAAACATTCCAGCAGGTTCAGATTTTACATTTGATTTACTAACAGCCAATCCCAAAGGCATTTCGGAGGTCATCGAGATCAGTTTTTTTATTCCTTCGATCTGATAACCAGCGCTTTTATATTCTAATAAGTAGAAGCAGATTTTTAGGGAATGTCAATTAAGTCAAAAGCTTCGCCGGGTATTATTCCAATTGCCAGGCAGCCATGCTCTTCTCTCAAAACCACTCCATGATTATGTAAAGCACGGATTGTAGCCTTCGTTAATTCCTCAATTCCCACCAGCAGGTATTTTACAAAATCAAGCCCATCGTTTACAAAAACACCGGTTTCGGGCTGTATGCTGCAAAGCAAGTTGTTTATTCGATTCTCGTTACAAAATTCTCCTGGTGTTCTGTTAAAAGGATGAAATCAAAAGCCGCTTATCTTTGGGGAAACAGGCAGTGCCTCTTTTAACTTATTTTAAAAATCAGCACATCAGAAATAATACTATTTTTGCGAACGAATTGTAAAACAAATCATTAACTTAAATATAAAATAAAATTATGTCAGTATTAGTTGGAAAAAAAGCTCCATTATTTGAATCAGAAGCCGTGGTAAATGGCGGCGAATTTGTCGAAAAATTTACTTTAGAGCAATATATTGGGAAAAAACATGTGGTTTTTTTCTTTTATCCTTTGGATTTCACTTTTGTTTGTCCTACCGAAATCCTTGCATTCCAGGAACATCTTGCCGAATTTGAAAAACGTAATGTTGCCGTTGTTGGGTGCTCGGTTGACTCCAAGTTTTCGCATTGGGCATGGCTCAATACCGAGAAAAATGCAGGTGGAATCAAAGGCGTAACTTTCCCATTGGTTTCTGACCTTTCGAAGACCATTTCGGAAAATTATGACGTTCTTGCAGGCGAATACGATTACAACGAGGATGGTGAAATGGAATTCGATGGCGCCCCGGTTGCTTATCGTGGATTATTCCTGATTGATAAACAAGGCGTTGTGCGCCACCAGGTTGTAAATGATCTTCCACTTGGAAGAAGTGTAAAAGAAGCCCTCCGTATGGTTGATGCTTTACAGTTTTTTGAAGAAAACGGCGAAGTTTGTCCAGCCGACTGGCATCAGGGCGATGAAGGCATGAAAGCCACTGCCGAAGGTGTTGCCGAGTATCTTGGAAAACATTAATATTAGATAAATTAACTGAAGGAAGCCCCGGAATTATCCGGGGCTTCTGTGTTTTAAATACTTATGAAATGAAAAAAACAGCAAAACCAAATTTCCCGATTCACGAAATTCTCGAAAGCCGTTGGAGCCCCCGGGCTTTTGATGGCAAAAACATCGAAACCGAAAAACTTCAACGAATTTTAGAAGCTGCCCGATGGGCCCCGTCGGCCAGCAATGAGCAGCCCTGGTATTTTATTGTTGGAAGGCAGGGTGACGAAACCTATCAGAAAATTTTCGAAACACTGGTTGAGTTCAACCAGCTTTGGGCAAAAACAGCCCCGGTTTTAATGCTGGCAATCGGTAAAAAAACATCAAACAAAACCGGAAATAATAATGACTGGTTTCAATACGATGTTGGCCAGGCTGTTGCGT
Source organism: uncultured Bacteroidota bacterium (assembly GCA_903930725.1). Taxonomy (GTDB): domain Bacteria; phylum Bacteroidota; class Bacteroidia; order Bacteroidales; family 4484-276; genus CAJATL01. The sequence continues at coordinate 1,560 of CAIYZW010000988.1, read as the reverse complement.
ACCTTACTTTTCAGGCAAGTTTTGAAGGCCTTTTTGTACACCAGATGGGTGGCTTCGATGCCAAAAAAGCAACCGAATTATTTAATATTCCTGGCGATTACGAAGCGTTGACGGCAGTTGCCATCGGAAACCAGGGCGATTACCGGTTGCTGCATCCCAACCTCCAAAAACTTGAACTGACTGAACGAGTAAGGAAAAACACCGGTGAGTTTGTTTTTTCTAATAAATTTGGCGAAAAATCGGCATTAATTTAAATTGACAAACAATGTGTAAACCTCAAATTTCGTGTATAAGGTTTGTGTTCCAGTGGTTTTCAGGATCAGTAAAAGCATTGAAATCTCATTATCATCAAGGATTTGAAAGACTTTTTGTGATGATTTTTGGGATTGTTTTTATGCTTATTTCATCCTGTGGTGAACAAGCTCCTCGTTCATCAAAACAAAAAGATAATAAAACCACAAATCTCGAGGTAAAAGTTCCTGATTTTAATGCAGATTCGGCATATAATTTTATAAAAAAGCAATTAGCCTTTGGCCCCCGAGTTCCAATGACGACTGCGCATGATGAATGTGCCATCTGGCTCGAAAGTACATTAAAACGCTTTGCGCCAGAGGTTAAAGTTCAGGAATTTAAATCGAGGATTTATGATGGCCGTGTTATGGATGGAAAAAACATAATTGCCTCTTTTAATCCGCAAGCCAAAAACCGTGTTTTCCTTTCCTCACACTGGGATTCGAGGCCTTTTGCCGACCATGATCCGGATCAGGCAAATAAAAATAAAGCAATCGCCGGAGCCAATGACGGAGCCAGCGGAACAGGCGTGTTAATCGAAATTGCCCGACTATTGAGCTGGCAAAGTCCCAATATTGGCATTGATATTATTTTATTCGATCTGGAAGATTTTGGTCCACCCGAAGATAAACAAACCAACCAGGGCGCCGATACCTGGGGGCTGGGCTCCCAATATTGGGCCAAAAACCCGCATACTTTTGGATACACTGCACATTACGGAATTTTGTTAGATATGGTTGGCGCCCCAAATGCCAGATTTCCAATGGAAGCCTTCTCGATGTATTATGCCCCCGATGTTGTAAAAAAAGTTTGGGATATCGCCAAAAGCTTGGGTTACAACGATTATTTTGTTTTCGAGAATGGTGGCTACATCACCGACGACCATTATTTTATCAATCAACTGGCTCAAATTCCAACCATTGACATCATCCATCTCGATGCAAATTCGGTTAATGGAACATTTTACGATTACTGGCATACTACAAAAGATGATTTAACCCAGATTGATCCTGCAACCCTGCAAGTGGTAGGGCAAACTGTGCTGGCAGTTATTTACAGGGAGTAAAGAATATTATCGAAGTTTTGCGGGTTTTACAAAACTGTGTTTTGAATCTTCGAGGTCTTGATTGGATTAAACCCGACAGCGTTCGCAAGACTTGTCAGCGTCTTAAACTGAAAGAATGTGTCGAAAAAAGAAATTTCAAAAAAGAGAAAGTCAATTCAGAAAAGAAATAAAAATCTTAAGTTTTTTGTTTTCTAACTATCTTT
>CAIYZW010000987.1 GCA_903930725.1 uncultured Bacteroidota bacterium | reverse complement strand
GGTTTCTGGGGCTATGGTTTTAAAGATCAGACCGCAAAATATGGTGCCGATCTGGGCATTACGCTCGATAAATACCGCGATATCAAACTTAGGCTTTCGTATTTTGATTATGTTACCGAAACAGGCGGCACCAGCTTTTTTGATGACAGGAATAACCAGCTTAATCCTGATAATTTCAGAGATTTCCTGGTCGAACGGATGGATCGCACCGAGCGTAAACAGGCTTCGGTAAGTTTCCGTGCTTTGCGTTATGCCACCGTAAACTTTGGGGTTACCGCCGATTATAAACGGCCAGCTTATGGTTACAATTTCTATGCTCCAGCCGCTGCTGGGGAAGTTCCTAAACCCGACAGTAATTTTTATTTTGCTGAGATTTCGGCAGGTTTCAGGTTTGCGTATAAAGAAAAGTTTATCCAGTTGCCTGATACAAAAATTTCGACAGGAACCAATTATCCGGTCATTTGGTTTAATTTTACCAGGGGAATCACAGGATTATTGAACGGCGAATATGCCTACAATAAATTTGATTTGAAAATCCAGAAATCGTTTTTTATCAAATATTTTGGTAAATCATCTTTCGACATCCGGGCTGGTTATATTGATAAACCGGTGCCTTACACCAATTTGTACAATGGCCGTGGGGCTTACCGTTCGTTTACAATTTTTGCACCGGCAAGTTTTGCCACCGAACGCATGAATGAGTTTTTGTCCGACCGTTATGTTTTTCTTTTTTATACCCACAATTTCGGGAAATTGCTTTGGCGTGGCAAAAAGTTTAGCCCGGAGTTTGCATTGGCAACCAACGCGGGTTTTGGTTGGCTCAATCATCCCGAATATCACAACAACGTAACTTTTGATGTGATGGACAAAGGTTATTTTGAATCCGGTTTACTCATCAACAACCTGCTGAACATGATGAATGTTTACACTTTGGGAGCTGGTGTTTATTATCGTTACGGAGCATACAACCTGCCCGATGTTGGCGATAATTTTGCATATAAACTTACTTTGGTTTTTCCGTTTTGATTTTATTTGAAATCATTTTTTCAAATCAATTTTTAATCTTTGGTGGTTAAGCTTGTCGAAACCACGTTTTCAAGACCGGTTGAATCTTGCTAATTGATTAACTTTACCTACTTTTGTAGGTAAAATTTCACGGAAAATGAAAAACCTGATACGATTTGACTGGGCAGTAAAAAGGCTTTTGAGAAACAAAGCCAATTTTGGTATTCTTGAAGGATTCTTGTCGGAATTACTAAATGAAGATGTAAAAATCGAAAGCATTCTTGAAAGTGAAAGTAACAAAGCAGACAAGTATCAAAAATTCAACAAGGTTGATTTACTTGTTCAAAACGGCAAAGGGGAATTAATTATCATCGAGATTCAAAACAACCGGGAGCACGATTATTTGCTGCGGATTCTTTTTGGTACTTCCATTTTATTGGTCAACAATCTCGATGAAGGAATGATGTATTCCAAGATTAAAAAGATTATTTCGGTAAACATTGTTTATTTTGACCTCGGACAAGGCGATGATTACCTTTACCATGGCACCACCAATTTTATAGGAATTAACAAAAACGACATTCTCAAATTATCACAAGACCAGCAGTTGCTTTACAAAACTGATTCAATTGCCAAAATATATCCTGAATATTATATCATAAAAGTAAATCAGTTTGACGAGGTTGCCAAAAACACCCTGGACGAATGGATTTATTTTTTCAAAACAGAAGAAATAAAAGACGAGTTTAATGCAAAAGGAATTAAGCAAGCAAAAAAGGAATTGACTATTTTAAGCCTCAGTGATTCCGAACGCAAGGAATATGAAAAATTTATTGAACAGGAAAGATACGAAGAAAGTTTAATCGTTTCGAATTATAAAGTTGGTGAAATTAAAGGCAAAATGGAACTGCAACTCGAAATTGCAACTCAAATGTTTCATGATGGTG
>CAIYZW010000986.1 GCA_903930725.1 uncultured Bacteroidota bacterium | reverse complement strand
TACCGAACCTTTCGTTAATGGAAATCTTTTCATAAATTTTTTAGCCTGTTTTAGAAAATCCGGAATTTTCGTAACATTTTCGGATAACTTAAATCGAAGCAATCTCAACTTCCACATATCTTTTACGTGATAAAGAAACAAAGAAACCAAACACCGATTTGATTTTGGTAAAAATAAATTATCAAACAATTATTACCGCCTTCCGGCGCCCATAGTTTACTTCTTAACCAATTTTATATGCAAAAAACTCCATTTGTAAATTAAAAGGAATAATTTTACCGGAAATTTATCAAACAAATATTTTTATGAACAAGGTGAAAAATTTATTTATTGGCGCATTTGTGATGTTAATGCCGCTGTTATTTTCGATGGAAAGCTACGCACAGGTTAAGGCTGACGATGTTTTAGGTGTTTGGCTCAACGAAGATAAAGATGCTCATATTCAGGTCGAAAACCGTGGCGGGAAGTATTTTGGCAAAATTATCTGGCTCAAAGAACCCAACGAACTCGATGGAAAAGCAAAAGTTGATGATGAAAACCCGGATGCTACCTTAGCGAAACGGCCAATCATGGGACTTCAGTTACTTTCGGATTTTGTTTTTGATGGCGACGATGAATGGGAAGATGGCGAGATTTACGATCCCAAAAGTGGCAAAACATACAGTTGCTATATGGTTTTTGAGGATGATGCCAAAGCCACTCTTAAAGTACGTGGCTACATTGGTGTTTCATTGCTGGGAAGAACAACCTATTGGACAAGGGTGAAATAATTTTTTTGCCCGACATAACAAAAGCCCCCGAAGAATTAGTTTTCCGGGGGCTTTTTTCTTTAGTAACACTTTGATTATAAACCTGCTGGTTTTCATAAGCTGGCAGGTTTTTACCAGCGAAAAAGTGCTACAATCCCGAAAGGATAATTTCCCTTACCCTTTGATGAAGATTGGTTTTTTCGATTTCCGAAATGGTCGAAACATCAATGGCAGGATGAATTGTAAGTTTAATTTTTGAACCAGTCAGGATTCCTCTTTCTTCGACAACCTTGTACGATCCACTTATCGAAACAGGCACTGCCATGGCATTAGCGCCAGTTACAAGCTTAAAACTGCCTGGTTTAAACTGGCCTAAGTTTGCATTCCGGCTTCGGGTGCCTTCCGGAAAAATAACCATCGGGTGTCCTTTTTCGATTTGATGGATTCCTTTTTCGATGGTATGAAGCGAGTTCCGGAGGTTTTTCCGGTCAATAAGCTGACAACCCAAAGCACTCATCCAGATATTGAGAAATGGAATTCGGCCAAGTTCCTTTTTAGCGATAAAACCTACTGTTTTCGGGATATAACCAATAAATATCGGGATGTCGGCTAAACCCTGATGATTACAAATAAAACAAATGTTGTTCGATTTTGGAAGGTTTTCGATGCCCCGCACATCCACTCTTATCCCGAAAGTTAAAAGAAGATGCCTCGAAAAAAAACTGGCAATGGCATGAATGTAATTATCGGAACGATTCCTGCCGCCAAACACATAAACCGGTATTGCTGTAAACAATAAAAATGGTGAAACAATCGCAATCAAAAAAACATGCGTTACAAAAGCAACATTTATCAGCCTAAATTTGAAAGCCATTGACGAGAGTTTAAAATTTGAAAAAAGTTGACAAATGTAACGAATTAGTAAATTGAAGGTTACAATGTTTTTCAAAAATTGATACTGGTCATCTTATGACTACCATAATCCATCAAAATCCTCATTAACGCTGCCTTTTCGACAAGTGGCAGGAAAAAATCTATCGAAACCTGCCGAAAAACAAATCTGTGTTGGCTTAAAAATGATTTTTGAGATGCCGGAAATCGAATATCATTACTGCGAAGCGATTTTAATTTATATTTGTCGCATCTAACTATTAAAAAAATTGCTGTTATGGCTAAAAAACCCAGGCTTTCTTTCTGGCAAATCTGGAACATGAGTTTCGGATTTTTAGGTATCCAGTTTGGATTTGCTCTTCAGAATTCTAATGTCAGCCGCATTTTCGAGACTCTCGGCGCAAAGGTTGACGAAATCCCCATACTTTGGATTGCAGCACCGGTTACAGGGCTGATAATTCAGCCAATAATCGGGCACATGAGCGATAATACCTGGGGCCGGTTAGGACGCAGAAGGCCTTATTTCTTGGTTGGAGCCATCCTTGCTTCACTGGCACTGCTGGTCATGCCCAATTCTCCTGCTCTCTGGATTGCCGCAGGAATGTTGTGGATTATGGACGCTTCCATTAATATTTCGATGGAACCATTTCGTGCTTTTGTCGGCGACATGCTACCTTCGGAACAACGTACTACCGGGTTCGCAATGCAGAGTTTTTTCATCGGTACAGGTGCAGTTGTAGCCTCAGCATTGCCCTACATCATGACTAACTGGTTTGGAATTGCCAATACTGCGCCAGCAGGGCAAATCCCCCTTTCGGTTCAATATTCCTTTTATATGGGTGCAATCGCGTTTTTTGGCGCTGTACTCTGGACTGTTTTACGAACAAAGGAATATCCCCCTGCTGAATTAGCTTCCTTTTCGACTTCTGAAACCGAAGCTGCTGCAAT
>CAIYZW010000985.1 GCA_903930725.1 uncultured Bacteroidota bacterium | reverse complement strand
CATCCAGAAACAGGACTTCGGGTTTGTGGATGAGGGCGCAACAGAGGGCGAGTTTTTGTTTCATGCCACCCGAAAGTTTGCCCGCAGGCCGCGTTTTAAAGGGTTCGATTTGCTTGTAGATATCCTTGATGAGGCCATAGTTTTCGCTGATGGTGGTATTAAAAATGGTCGCAAAAAAACTCAGGTTCTCTTCGACGGATAAATCGGGGTAGAGTGAAAACCTGCCGGGCATATAACCCACCGACTTCCTGATTTTTTTGTAGTCCTTCACGCAATCATGCCCGAGTACCTTTGCTGAGCCGCTGTCGGGCAAAAGCAAGGTTACCAGAAGCCTGAACAACGTTGTTTTTCCGGCGCCATCAGGGCCAATCAAACCGAAAATTTCACCAGGGTTCACCTCAAACGATACCTCTTTTAAGGCTTTTGTTTTGCCGTAGGATTTCGATAATTGATTTACTGAAATTGGATTCATTTTGTGCCTTATCCGAAAATTAAAAATTCACTTCTCCTGGCATCCCGATTTTGAGTGTGCCATCGTTTTTAACCAACACCTTTACAGCATAAACCATGTTAACCCGTTCTTCTTTGGTTTGGATAATTTTTGGCGTAAACTCCGCGCTTTCGCTTACCCAGCTTACAATTCCCGACATTTTGCGATTGGTTTTACTGTCCTGGTCCACCAAAACCTCGACTTCCTGCCCGATTTTAACCTGCAGAATCTGATCGCCGCTTACATAAACCTTAAGTTTCATTTCGCGCAGGTCGGCCAGTTTATAAAGTGGTTTACCCATTGATGCAATTTCATGGGCATTTACATATTTTGATAAAACCACCCCTTCCGAAGGATTGATGATGGTTGATTTCCGGATGGATTCTTCCACTTGGGCAATTTGTTTTTGTACAGTGGCAGCCTCGCTGTAAACCGACGTTTCCTGCGCCTTAACTGATTTTATCTGTTTATCAATTAAATCAATCTGGCCAGTAATATCGTCAACCTGCTTTTGAGTAGAAGCGCCATCCCGAAACATCTTTTCGACACGCTCTTTGTCGCGCAGCACATTGGTTTTTTGCTGTTGAAAAACCGCAATCTGGGCATCCAGGCTTGCAGTTTTGGAAGTGATGGCCTCTTTTTGCGCGGTCATCTGCGCTTTTTTAAGCACCAGGTCGGTGGTATCTATCCAACCGATTACTTGTCCGGCAGTTAGCTGATTGCCTTCTTCCAGGCAGAATTGCATGATTTCGCCGGTGGCTTGCGCTGAAATGGTTATTTCGGTGGATTCAAAATTCCCGTAAGCATCGGATGTTTTTTCGTTGCCTTTGCAGGAAATCAGCGCCAGCAAAGGAAGCAACATAAATAGGTTTATCGCTTTAAATTTCATTGTTTTACAGTTTATGATGATTTATAATTTTCCGATAGTTTTTAAGTAATTGATTTTGGCGAACGAAAGCTGAATCCTGTGGGTTTCGAGGTCCAGCCTGGCACGGGTGGCTTTGTTGAGCTCATCCAGATATTGGGATGAAGTAATTATCCCGTTATCGAGTTGCGAAGAAGCCGTGTTTGTAATCTTTTCTCGCAAAACGATCAGGTTTATATCGTTAGCGATGAGGGCGTCGAATTTTTCAATCTGTGCCAAATCATCCACGACCTGAATTTTCACGTTTTTATCCAACGCTTCCTTTTGGGTTTCGACGATTCCTTGTTGCAGGTCGAGCAGCTTTTTTTGATTTTTAGGCTTGTTCCAGTTTACGATATCCCACGAAAGCCCAACGCCAACCATGTAATAAGTGTTAAAATCAGTCGAAAGCATGTTGAGGCCGGGCTTGCCATAACCCAACTTTCCGAAACCCGAAAACTTAGGAAGATTGCCGGCGGTAATCAGGTTTTTTGATAGTTCGAGTTTGTTCTTCTGCAAATCCAGTAAAAGATATTCAGGCCTTTGGTTGATGAAAGAGTTGGTTTCTATTGCCGGTTCGGGGAGCAACAAATAAGTTGATGCGGGGATTTCCATATCAAGCATTTCGCCAAGCATTTTATAGGTTGATCCTGTTTCGGCATCAATCTCGATGATGCTTTGGTTTATCTGAAGGATTTGTGCTTCCAGCACATCGCCGTTCGATTGAAGCACCATCCCGTTTTGGATTCCCGAGGTAAGCTCCTTCAATTTTTCGGCAACATTCTGTCGGTTGATGAGCAAGGCTTCTTTGTTTGTTTTAAAGAGCAAAATCTTATAAAACAATCCATTAACTCTTTCTTTTACTTTGTAAAGTTCCACTTCCACCTGCTGCTGATTGATTTGCAAATCGGCATTTTCGATGTTTTTTTGTTCGCGGGTAATCCCACCATCCCAGATAAGTTGGTTCAGGCCAAGATAAAGGTCGTAAACATTTTTATCGGGGGTTGGAATTGAAACACCCGGAAAGCTGATCGGAACTTTTGTAACGTCGGATTGATAAGTTGCGCGACCTTTTACATCAAACTGCGGCAAGTAATTTTTGCCGGTGTTTTCGTTTTTAAGGCCAGTGGATTCTGTCAGTAATTGTTTTTGCTTTATCAGCGGATAACGCTCTACTGCACGTTTGTGGCAGAATTCGAGTGTGAGCGTATCAGGCGCCTGGGCTTCTGAATTTAATACCATCAGCAGCAGTAAAATGGCCATTGCTGATTTTTTGATAAGATTCATCTTCATAAATATTTATGGTTTTTCGATAAAAATTGCGCTCTTGATAAAATTGTAAACACTTGTTTTTCGCTGTTCCAGAAAGGCGTTGTAAGTTTCGGCATCATTCCCGAAAAAAACAGTTTGGATAATGGGGCGTGCCACAAAAGGAAAAATACACAACGCCAACGAGTTAATCATAATCTGCCTGGGATCTACAGGCTTAATAACACCATTATTGATCTCATTTTGCAGTTGTGTCAAAAACTCAGGCATCACCACTACATGATTTTTCAATAATTCGGCCAGACGTTGGGGGTTTTGTGTAAGTTCATGTAGCACAAAGCCCGGGATATAAGGGTTTTCGATCATAATGCTGATGTAGTTTTTGATAAAAAGTTCCAGCTTTTGAATAAATGGCAGCTCTGATTTTAACAGCATTTCGATTTGTGGCAGGAACTTTTGGAAGGCTTCCAGAAAAACAGCCTGAAACAATTTATCCTTACTCCTGAAATAATAATGCAGCAAAGCCTTGTTAATGCCGGCCTCATCGGCAATTTCCTGCATGCGGGCACCTTCCATGCCTTTTTCGATAAAAATCTTGCGGGCAGCCTGCAGGATTAATTGTTCAGCATTTGTTTGATTATCGTTCATTTTACCATTTGTTTAATCTTATTGATTAAACCAAATGATTTAACCAAGTGGTCAAAAATAGAATGGATTTTAATTCCGGCCAAATTATTTTTGGAAT
>CAIYZW010000984.1 GCA_903930725.1 uncultured Bacteroidota bacterium | reverse complement strand
TGCTTTTTGCTGCCCTGTTCACACTTTTTCTTACCGTCTGGTTTGAAGGCATTTTAGGAAAATATGGCCTACCATTTTTAAGCTGGCCATTTTTATTTGGAATCTGGATGGTAAGCCTTGCGGCGCGGCAGTTTTCGGGGCTGCAGCTCAGCGAGCGCGGCTTGTTTATGATTAACGATATGTACTTTTTTGGCGGAATTCCTCTCGTCGAAACGTATCACTGGTTTAATAACCTGCCCTTTTACGATGCCGTCATTATTTATTTCAGGTCGCTTGGCGCGATATTTTTCCAATATCACTTACTGGCCGGAATTATTATAGCCGCCGGCCTTTTGATGTATTCCCGAATCGCCTTCCTGCTTTCGGTAGTAGGTTTTTTTTCGGCATATTTTTATTACATTTTAATTGGTGCCAACCTTGACGAGCTGAGCTATGGCTACATCGGTTTCAACTTTATCCTGACTGCGATTGCCGTGGGTGGATTTTTTATCGTTCCGTCAAAATACTCATTCCTCTGGGTAATTTTACTCACACCAATAATTTCGTTCATCATAACCTCGACAACCGCATTTTTTCTACCGTTGCAGCTTTCGATTTTCTCGCTGGCTTTCAATGTTGTGGTGGTGTTGTTTCTTTACATTTTAAAATTCAGGGAAAGGCATTTTGATAAGCCCGAGCTGGTGGTTTATCAGCAATTTTCGCCAGAGACAAACCTTTATTCGCAATCAAATTACAAAACCCGTTTTGATATTAAGGTAAATTTTGCCATAACCCTGCCTTTTCTTGGCGACTGGACGGTTTCGCAAGGGCATAACGGCGAACTTACACATCGCGAAGAGTGGCAGCATGCCTGGGATTTTGAGATGTTGGGCGACGATGGCAAAAAATACAAAAACCTCGGTAATGCTGTCGAAGATTATTATTGCTACAACAAGCCGGTAACCGCACCTGCCGATGGATTTGTTCAGGAAATCCAGGATGGGATCGAAGATAACGCCATCGGGCAGATTGACTTTGAACGAAACTGGGGAAATACCATCATCATAAAGCACGACGAGAAACTTTACAGCAAAGTAAGCCATCTCAAAAAAGACACCATCAAAGTTATTAAAGGCGGCTGGGTTAATCGTGGCGAGATTATCGCCTACAGCGGAAATTCGGGACGTTCGCCGGTGCCGCACATCCATTTCCAGTTACAGAGCGACCCGTTTATAGGTTCGAAAACCATTGATTACCCTTTGGCAAAGTATATTCTTAAAACTGATGAAGGCTTTGAACTCAAAACTTTTAGCCACCCCAAAAAGGGTGAGCTCATCAATAATATCGTCAAAAACGATTCGCTTTTTAAAGCTTTTAACTTTATCCCCGGCCAGTCGGTGCTTTTTGAAGTCGAAATTAACGGCAGCCCAAAAGAGCTGATAAAATGGGAAATCAAGATTGATATCTTTAAAAACACGTACATCGAGTGCAGCAAATCGGGCTCAAAAGCCTGGTTTAAAAACGACGGGATGTTGTTTTATTTCAGCCATTTCGAGGGAAACCGCAAATCGTTTCTGTTTTATTTTTACCTCGGTGCGTACAAAATGTCGGTTGGATTTTACAAGAATCTGATCATCACCGACACTTATCCTTTGGCTGTGGTGAGCAACAATCTGATGATGTTCTGGCAGGATTTTCTGGCCCCGTTTTACATCTTTATCAAAGCTGAGTATTGGATGAAATACCTTAAAATGGAAGACGATCTTTCGACGAGCACAATTTTGGTTCATTCCCAGGCCAACATGAAGGTTTCGGGCAAAACAAAACAAAAGTTTGATTTTGAGATTTTTATTGATGGCCCACGCATCAACCGGTTTGAAGTCAAAACCCGTGATTTACACATCATAGCCAAAGAAATCGAATCGTGATAAAAACCTTTAAAAATAAACTCTCCGGAAATTTTTCATTCCACAGCCTGAAATACTCATGCTTAGTGGGTTTTGTGATTTTTCTTTTTCTTCCGCACAGCGGATTTTCACAGCAATTTCCTGAGTATGCGAAAACCGACAGCATCACTTTTGCTTTGTACGAAAAACTGCAGTGGGACGAACTTATCGAAGTGGGCGAAGCCGCTATTAAAAACGGCATTGATTTTTATTATCTCAGGATGCGCCTCGGCATTGCGCGATACGAGCAGCATAATTATCGCCATGCTATTCCACATTTCGAAAACGCCCTAAAAGTTTACCCCGAAGACCAGGTTGCTGCCTGG
>CAIYZW010000983.1 GCA_903930725.1 uncultured Bacteroidota bacterium | reverse complement strand
ATCTAAACCTGAGTTTCAGAAGTGAAAACATCGAGACCGACCCTGCTACTGTTGAAGAAATTGTGCGCTCGACCGGTTACTTTTATGATTACGAAATACCTGTTGCACGCGAATTGGCCGAAGAACGCCTTGCCAAAGGCGAAGAAAGTGGCTATTATTTTGTGTTTGCGATGGTTGATGATAAAGTTCTAGCCTACGCCTGTTATGGCCCCATTGCCTGCACCAATGGCAGTTATGATCTTTACTGGATTGTAACCCATCAGGATTGGCGTGCAAAGGGCATTGGCAAGCTTTTGCTCGACGAAACAATTACTGAAGTTAAAAAACTTAACGGTCGTATGCTGATTGCCGAAACTTCGACCAAGGAACAGTATGTTCCAACCCGCAAATTTTACGAAAAAAACAACTTCCTGCTCGAAGCAACGATTGTTGATTTTTATGAAATAGGCGACGGCAAAGCGATGTACGTAAAAAGGTTTGTTTGATGTTGATTCCGTAGCCCAGCCCTTCAGGGCTGGGTGGATTATGGAGACAAAAATCCTATTTCCTCCTTATCACAGGAACCCATTCGTAAGCGCCAAGGTCGGGGCTTTCGGTGCGGTTGACTCCTTTTAAATCGAGCGGGATGGTGTTGGCAATTTCGATGCTTCCGATGTTTTTGGCAGGCGATAAGCTATCTAATTCGAAGTTTAAAACTTCAAAATCTTTAAATAAAGGGTCTTCATTTTTAAGGCAACTGATGTATTTTTCCTGATTGGTCATATCCAGCGCGGTTTTTATCAGGCAATGATCGAATTTGTAAACAAACTGTTCGCCTGTGTTTTCATCCAAAGATACCTCTTCATCACGGTTACCGTAAATTATGCAGTTGGCAAAGTTTGCCGACATCGGGTAAGCGTAAACCTGGCCTGCTTCATCCTCTACGTAGTTATTCAAAACCAGCGATTCGGTCTGGCGAAAGCCATAGTTCCAAAAATTGGCAATAGTGGTATGTCTGAAATCGTAACTCCCGCCAAGGGTAAGGGCTAAGGCGTATTGCCCACAGTTTGAGATGAGGCAATTTGCCCCCGCAATCAAATAATAACGTGTTAAAATACCTGCTCCCGACATATTTTCGATAATCGTATTACTGATGGTGAGCTGGTTTCCCATAAATTCCTGCAAAGTTTCGGCCTGGATGCCAATAAATCCGTTTCGGATGACGGCGTAATTTATTTCGTTGTTAATGCTCCCTTCATTGAGCCAGATGCGGTCCCATTGGCCGGGCAGGTCGCTGTAATAATCGTCGAGGCGGTCGCCCTGGAAATAAACGGGTTCTTCCATGGTACCCAAAACTTTTAGTGAGCCGCCTTTGTAAATCCATAAGCCCGACGCGTTGTGAAAATAAACCTTGGTGCCGGCATTTATGGTGAGGCTGGCCGTTGAATCAACCACCGCGTAACCGTAAACGACGATGGGCAAATCGCTTGTCCATGTAGTATCAACCCCTTCGCCGGCCACAATGCGGTATTTGGGAAGGTTTGGCCGGTTTACGTTCCAGCGGATAAACCGCGCATTCTGCCCCCAGGCCACCAAATCAATATCTTGCTGGTTTCCGTTGGTTTCAAAAACAATCGAATCGGTAACGATAAACGGTAAGGTGGCTTCGTTGGGGTTTATAGTAACCCGTACAAAAATAAAAATGCTGTCGTTGCCCGCTATTTCCACGTCGGTAAACTCATTGCCGGCAAGGCCATCAACATTTATCGAGTATCGCGAGTTTTCGCCACCGGCAAGTTTAATATTGGAAATCCTTACACTGTTTTTGCTGGTGTTGTAAACGTGCAATTGCCCCGTAATGGAGCCTATGGTCGAAAAAACTGTATCAAAAATGAGCGTATCCGCCGAAAACGAAAGCTTTGTATCGGGTTTGGTATCATAAACTTCGTCTTTTTTGCACGACGAAATCATAAAAACAACCACTAAAACAATAAAAAATATCGAATTTTTAATTTTGATGTGCATGGAACGATTCATTTTGGGCGCGAGCTTTAATTTGAATTTTACTTGACGAATTACGAATTTTCGGGCAATTTATTGTAATTGGCGGCAAATCGGTACGATTGGTTCGCCTGGCTTTTTGATAAACGGCAAAAGGTTTTGTAACTGGCAACTTCTTTATCAAAACTGTTTCCTTTCGTTTTCGATAACATCAACATTGCTTTATTACGGCCATCCATTCATTATTTTACCCTTTGCGGGATGTTTGCGATGGTTTATCTTATCTTAATTGAGATAAAATTTGAGAAAAAACACCCGCATTATATCTTTAAAGCTCCTGTTTTTATGATTGGAATGTCAGATTGGCACTTTGTAGTGTCAGATTTTGGAAATCTGAGCGTGCGGACTGCTTGATTGAGTTAACGGACAGCTTGATTGAGTTAGCGGACAGGTTAGAAATGTCAGCGGACAGGTTAGAAATGTCAGCGGACAGGTTAGAAATGTCAGCGGACAGGTTAGGAATATCAGCGGACTGGTTAGAAATGTCAGCGGACAGGTTAGGAATGTCTGCGGACTGGTTAGAAATGTCAGCGGACAGGTTAGAAATGTTAGCGGACAGCTTGATTGAGTTAGCGGACAGGTTGATTATGTTAGCGGACTGCTTGATTGGGTTAGCGGACAGGTTGATTATGTTAGCGGACTGGTTAGAAATGTCAGCGGACAGATTAGAAATATTAACGGACGATTAGATGGGTCATCGAAAAGGTTAGATGGGTCATCGAAACAGTTAGACGGGTCATCGAAACAGTTAGACGGATCATCGAAACGGTTAGACGGATCATCGAAACAGTTAGACGGGTCATCGAAACGGTTAGACGAGTCATCGAAAAGGTTAGACGGGTCATCGAAACGGTTGGACGGGTCATCGAAAAGGTTAGACGAGTCATCGAAACAGTTAGACTGGTCATCGAAAAGGTTGGAAAGAAGATCGGAAAGGTTGGAAATCTCACCTATCACAAAAAAATAAGCTGCCAAACGGGAATACCTACCCGATAAATGGTTACCGTGACCGGCTAACCAAGTAAACTTTATCTAAAGATATTTGTAGATGGTGTCGTAAAACAGCTTGTTGTTGATGGGCTTGGAAAGGTAATCGTCGCAGCCGGCTTCGGCAGCTTTAAGGTCGTCGCCGGTAAGCGCGTAAGCCGTAACGGCAATGATGGGTATCTCGCTGCGTATTTTTTTAATCTCACGGGTTGCATCGTAGCCGTTCATCACGGGCATGTTTATGTCCATGAGCACTATTTTGATGTCGGGATTTTTCGCGAAAAGCGTTACAGCCTCCTCGCCATCTCTGGCGCGGATTACCTTGATTTTTTTGCGGCGCAGCAACAAATCGAAAAGCTGG
This sequence comes from uncultured Bacteroidota bacterium, assembly GCA_903930725.1. Taxonomy (GTDB): domain Bacteria; phylum Bacteroidota; class Bacteroidia; order Bacteroidales; family 4484-276; genus CAJATL01. The sequence continues at coordinate 1,667 of CAIYZW010000983.1, read as the reverse complement.
AAATTGGTGTCATCGTCTTCGGCAATGAGGGCAAGCAGGTTTTCGACCTGTTTTTCTTTGGGCTGGGTTTGCTGTTTTATTAAATCGGTAATGTTAAAAGCCGTATCCAGGCAAGGCAGCTCAAAATAAAAAGTAGTGCCAATGCCCTGGGTCGACTCGAGCCAGATGTGGCCCCCAAGCAACTCGATGTATCGTTTCGAGATCGAAAGGCCAAGGCCCGTGCCTTCGAATTCGCGGGTGGAAGTTTCGTCGGCCTGCCTGAAATTTTCGAAAATAAGCTGATGCTTTTCGGCAGGGATACCAATTCCGCTGTCTTTAACAAAAAACATCAGGTTGCGATGGTTGCCCGAAACATTTTTTGCCATAATTCCAAACTCGATAGAGCCTATTTTGGTAAATTTGAGGGCGTTGTTGAGCAGGTGCAACAGCAATTTATGAAGTTTCTGTATGTCGGTCGAAATTTTCAGATTCATAAATTCCTGCGGGATTTTGAGGGTAATCTTAAGATCGTCTTTTCCGATTGACAGTTTTTCGTAATTGCAAAGCTGGTAAAGGTCGTTCATGATGCTAAAAAGCCCAACCTTTTCGATGTGAGGTTTTACTTCGCCACTTTCGATAGAGGTAATATCAAAAATATCTTCGATAATGGTAAGCAGATGTTTACCGCTTTTCGAGACAATCTGAGCATATTCTTCAATCTGGTCGGCGGTCAGATCGGGTTCTATCATCTCCGAAAAACCAATCACGGCATTAAGCGGAGTGCGTAGCTCGTGCGACATGGAAGCCATGAACGACGATTTCATCCGGTCGCTTTGTTCGGCTTTTTCCATGGCATTAATAATTTCCTTTTCGTAAATCTGTTGGTCGGTAATATCTTCGCAAATGGCCACACCTTCGATAAAATTACCATCAGCATCGTTAATTATTTTAAGAAAAACCTTTACCGGCGTTATTTTATTGGCAGTTACCGAATGGTAATTATCCTGATAAAATGATGCCCCCTTGTCGAATGCTTCCTCAACTGCCACTTTTAATTTTTTGTCCTGCAGGTTTTTCAGCAAGTTAAATCCCAGCAGTATTTCTCTCGACGATCCAATGATCTGAACAAAGTTTTCGTTGCAATCAATAATCTCCGATTGCTGGTTGAAGGTAAAAATACCAACCGGCGAGTTGGTAAATATCGAACGGTACTTCTCCTCACGCTGCCTTATTTCGATTTCGGCCTTTCGGCGCTCGGTAATATTCCGTACAATCACCAAAATTTCGTCGTTACTGCTTTTGGCCATGCGGGCATCAAAATAGGAGTAAACGCCATTCCTGAATAACTTATAATCGTAAACCTGAGTTTCGCCGGTGTCAAGTACTTTACGGATATAATTTTTAGTAGTTTCGGCAACATCGGGGGGTAAAATGTCGGTTACATTTTTGCCAAGAAATTCGGATGGCGGAACCAGGAATTCATCCAACGTATGCGAGTGATAATTTATAAAGTAACCTTCGCTGTTTATCACAAAAATAATATCCGGAATTGCGTTAATCAGCGAGCGGTTTTTTGTTTCCGAATTCATAAGATCTTCCTCGGTTTTTTTACGGTCGGTAATATCACGGCATACCGAGAGTGCCAGGTCTTCATTGTTTAACCGTATTTTTTGAATACCAACTTCAGT
>CAIYZW010000982.1 GCA_903930725.1 uncultured Bacteroidota bacterium | reverse complement strand
CTATAAAGCCAGCTTCACCAAAACCCCGGCAATTTTTTCCAGGTCAAGGATTTTATCAACTTTGGTAATTTTAATGGCTGCTTCGGGCATGGCTGAAACCTCGGAGTTTGCCGGGTTCTGGACGATGGTAAAGCCACCGCAATCTTTAATTCGTTTAAGCCCGCGGCTGCCGTCGTTGTTGGCTCCGGTTAAAATAATGCCAATCAATGATTCACCGTAAGCCTCGGCGGCAGTTTCGAACAAAACATCAATCGAAGGCCTCGAAAAATTTACCCGAGCCTCCACCGAAAGCGAAAACGTGAAATCAGTTTCGACCATCAAATGATAATTTGGCGGGGCGAAATAAACCGTCCCGGGTAGTATTTCCTCTTTTTCGTCGGCTTCTTTTACGGCAATTTTTGAAATGCCGTCGAAATGGCGAATCATATAATTGTCGGATTGCGGGCTGATGTGTTGCACCACGATTACCGGCAGCGGAAAATCAGCCGGCAGCCGGGGAAGTATTTGCCCCAGGGCATTCATCCCACCGGCCGAAACACCTATGACGATTGCTTTATATGGCATGATCCCGATTATTCGGCAAATTTTTTCCTGTAAATTTTTTCCTTTTCACAGGTGGCTTCAAATTTTGATGCCGACTCGGCAAAACGCAGGCTTTCTTTACTTCCAAGACAAAGAAAACCACCCGGAATGAGGCTATCATAAAACAGCTTAATCACTTTATTTTGTAATTCTTTATCAAAATAAATCATCACATTGCGGCAAATAACAATGTTCATCTCACCAAAAACGCCATCGGTAACTAAGTTGTGGTCGGCAAAAACGATGTTTTCTTTGAGCGCATCGTTCAGGATTACCGATTCGTAGCGGGCGTTGTAATAATCGGAGAACGAAGCCTTACCACCCGATTTTTGGTAATTCTGGGTAAATTCTTTAATACGGTCAATCGGATAAATTCCGTTGCGGGCTTTTTGCAGGGCAAGCTGGTTAAAATCGGTAGCATAAATCTGGCTTCTTTTCAACAGGCCTTCTTCTTTGAGCAAAATTGCCATCGAATAAACCTCTTCGCCGGTGGCACAGCCAGCATGCCAGATTTTGATGAAGGGATACGTTTTTAATAACGGCACAACCTCGGTGCGGATAGCTTTATAAAATGTTGGGTCGCGAAACATTTCGGTAACGGTGATGGACAAATCCTGAAGTATTTCCTGGTAAAAAAGCGGGTCGTAAAGCATTTTATGAATCATTTCGGAAATGCTGCCAAAGCCCGAAACCGTCTGCCGGTGAAGCACACGGCGCTTGATGTGGGCTTTGCCGTAATTACGGAAATCGTAGCCAAATTTCATAAAAATGGCATTGAGCAAAAGCTCGATTTCAATGTTTTCGTTTTCCTTGACTATTTCAAGTTCGTCTTTTATTGGTAAAGCCATACTCTGAGTAATGATAAAAGTTTGTCAGCATCCACGGGTTTTGTAAGGTAATCGTTTGCGCCAGCCTCGATGCATTTGTCGCGGTCGCCCTGCATGGCTTTTGCGGTGAGGGCAATCATTGGCAACTTTTTATATTTGCTTATTTTCCGGATTTCGCGCATGGCTTCGTAGCCGTCCATTTCGGGCATCATAATATCCATCAATACCAGGCTGATGTCAGCGTTTTCTTCCAGTTTTTTGATGCCTTCTTTGCCGTTGCGGCCAACATCAATGCGGAGGCCTCTTTCTTCCAAAAGGCTGCTTAACGCGAAAACATTACGCATATCGTCGTCAACAATCAACACCTTTTTGTCTTTCATGATGTCTTCCTTGTTGTGACCAACGCGGAGCATTTTTTGTTTTTCTTCGGGCAGGCTCGATTCCACGCGATGCAGGAAAAGCGTTGTCTCGGCCAGCAGCCTTTCGGGCGAGCGGGCACCTTTAATAATGATGCGGTCGGAATATTGGAGGAGCTCGTCTTCATCTTTTCGGTTGAGTTCGCGGCCGGTGTAAATTATAACCGGAATGTCGCTCTCCTCGCCCTTTTTACCGATTTTTTTGAGTAAATCAAAACCCGACATATCCTTCAATCCCAGGTCGAGGATGATGCAGTCGAAATCGTCTTTTTTGAGTTGGTCAACAGCCTGGTTTCCGGTTGAAACGGAGGTTATCGAAACATCACCATCATCAATCAGTTCCACGATGGCTTTTCTCATTCCATCGTCATCTTCGACAACCAAGAGTTTTTTAAGTGGTTTTGAGATGATCTTTTCGATTTTCGCGAAAGCGCCTTCAATTTCTTCGACACTTACGGGTTTGGTTAAAAATCCGATGGCGCCTTTTTTCATGGCTTCCATGCTTTTATCTTTTCCCGACATAAAATGAACCGGAATGTGCCGTGTTTCGGGGTTATCTTTAAGGCGGTCCATCACCTGCCAGCCGTCAATTCCGGGTAAACCAATGTCGAGGATAATGGCGTCGGGTTTGTAATAATCGGCGTAATGAAGCCCCGTTTCGCCATTGGGTGCGATGAGGCATTTGAAGCCCTTTTCGTGGGCCAGGTCGTATAAAATCTGCGAAAAGCTAAAATCGTCTTCGATGATGAGAATGAATTTATCGCCTTTGTTGATGATTTTTCGGTCGTCGCGAACATTTTCGATAATTTCTGCTTTCGGTTCAGGATTTTTGGTGCTGCCGTTGGCCTTAAATGAAGGCTTTGCTGTGGGTTGGTCAACCTGCGGTTTGTTTTGTTCCACCACTCGTTTTGTAATAATATCCGGGTTTTCGATATTTTCGGAAGCCTTTTTATCGCTCATTTTTACAGGAAGATAAAGCCTGAAAATGGTTCCCTTTCCGGCATCGCTGTCTAAGGTAATTTCGCCGCCCATGATGTGGGCAAGATTGCGCGAAATTGTTAGTCCGAGGCCGGTGCCGCCATATTTGCGCGAAGTGGTTCCATCGGCTTGTGTGAAGGCTTCAAAAATGGCTTTTTGTTGCTCTTTGGGGATGCCAATCCCAGTG
>CAIYZW010000981.1 GCA_903930725.1 uncultured Bacteroidota bacterium | reverse complement strand
TGGCTTTTTTTTGTCACTATTATCAAAAAAAATCTTTGACAGAAAGTTCAGCTTTTGTTCCTGATGATGTCGGGCTTTATCAGATTATCTGCCCAAAACTGGTGGATGACAATTGAGTACAATTCTTTATTTGATGAAAAGATTTCTGATCTTTATTTTTATCACAAGTAAAATTCTATTTTTGTCCTTCGTATTTCCCGGGTGGTTAAAAATTGGCCACATAAATTAATCGAAATTATTATGAAGAAAAAAACTTTTGCATTGGTTTTTATGCTCGCTTTTTCGATGGCAACATTCTCACAAACTTCGCAGGATGGAAGATGTACCATCGAAAATCTGATGCATTCAAAAATGGTGAAAGGCGCTGATGATATCGGTGATTTTACCATCACCGATTCCGATGGCGTAACCTGGAATCTTTACGAAAAACTCAATCTGGGGAAAACAATTTTCCTGGATCTTTTTTTCAGTACCTGAAGTAGTTGCCAGGCAAATGCTTCAATTATCGAAGAAGTATATGTCAACACCGGCTCCGGACAGGGTAGTATCCTGATGTGGGGCATCTCACCGAGCGACAACAACGCTCAGATAAACGCTTACAAAGCCGCTTATGGAATCGGAAATCCATGTGCCGGCACCCAGGGCGGCGGTCCTGCCGCTATTGATATCGTAAATTCCGGACAACCGTTTATTGGCTATCCAACCTACATTGTAATTTGTCCCGACAAAACCGTGTATTACGATGTTTGCTGGCCGCCATCAGTAACCTGCTTCGACCCTTATTTTGCACAATGTGCCCCAGCCATTACGGCTGCGTTTACATCGGAAGTTGATGAAGTTTGTGTTGGAGGTTCGGTGCAGTTTACCGACGAATCAATCGGTGGAATCACATCCTGGTCGTGGACTTTTGAAGCCGGGATGCCATCAACTTCGAACCTGCAAAACCCTGTTGTTTTTTATAATTTCCCCGGCCAATTTGATGTTAGCCTGACTGTTTCGAATGGTTCGGCCTATAACACGGTTTCGGTTCCAAATGCGATTACATCGTATCCGCCACCACAGGTTGAACTTGCTGCATTTGATCCTGTTTGCCTCCAATCGCCATCCTTTGAACTTTTTGGCGGTTTTCCCGAAGGTGGGACTTATTCGGGGCCTGGGGTCGAAAACGGCATGTTTAACCCGACTTTGGCAGGAATTGGCAATCATACCATAACTTACACATACATCGATCTTCATGGCTGCGTAAATGATGCAAACGCCATGATCGAAGTTTCTCCCTGTCCGGGAATTACCGAAAATCAGGGTCATAATCTTAAAATCTATCCAAATCCGGCAACTGATGAAATTAATCTGAGCCTTGATTATTCAGGGAAACTAACCATTAAAATTGTTAATGTTTTGGGGGTTTGCTTGCTCGAAAAACAGTTTACAGCATCCTCAACATTTAGTCAGAATCTGTCTTTGGCAGGATTTGCCGACGGTCTTTACTTTATAATTGTAAATTCAGATGATAAAACCTACATCGAAAAGTTAAGATTAACAGGAAGGTAGAAGGTTTCAATTTTTTTTCATGACACGCCTCGCAAGAAATTGCGGGGTTTTTTTAGATTGAGCCTGGAAAAAAGACCTAATCCCGAATTTGGTGGGATTAGGCCTTTTAAGATAAACTCCTTATTGAATCGAAACCCTTTTAAAGATTGTATTTCCATCAAAAGTATCAAACTTGATTAAATAGACACCGGGGTCGAAATAGGAAACATTGACCTGGAAATTACTGCTGTTTTCGGTCTGATAAATTATCTTTTGTCCCAAATAGTTGATCAGCGTAATTCCTTTAATTTCAATTTCTGATTTTATGTTGAGCACATTCTTAGCAGGATTAGGTAAAACCCTTATTCTGTTTTCATAAGAAGTTTCATTTACCGAAGTAATATTCATCATAATACCTTCGACCATTGATGCTCCGTTTACTGTAAATAAACCATCCGAACTCGGATAATCAGGATTAAAACTTAATGTGACATCAAAGGTTTCCATGGTCGAAGGGCGGAAAAGTTTGAAAGTCAAACCCTCATTTGGCTGACAGCCATCAATTTCCTGAGTCATAGGGTCATCGCCCATGACTAAAAGTTTATAGATTTTGTCACTGTTATCAAATTCTGTCATTCCTACACAATTATTATAACTATCGAATGCGCCGATAATGTCGCCCTCCAGAATGCCAGCAATAACTTCATCAGAAAAAAGTATAAAATGAGGTTGTGAAGTGTTCGCGATATCATTCCAGGGTGAATGATTTAGCAAAGGCTTTGCCTGACTTTTCACAGATGCTGTTTGAGGGATCTCAGGATCAAAATCTGGAAAAGTCACGGTATAGTTTGTTGAGGCGGTTTTACTTAACAACATATAGGCCTTACCTGGTAAAAGGTATTGGAAGTCGGCCGCGGTATTGGTCCAGATCTCACCGGTGTGCCAATCAAAAATCAACAATGTTTTTGATTTGTTTGAACCTAATAAACCGGCAATGTTTGTTGGAACATTGGTTAGCACCGGAAGATAGGTAGTAGATCCGCTGATTTGGAAGTTCTGATTATTTAATGTGTCACCATAGACTGGTAAACATGCTGCCGATTTGAATTTTAATTTATAGCCTGTTGATGACCAGTTTCCAATCTGATTGACTGGAGGATTTGGCTCCGGCCAGTAATACTGGCCTTGTTTATTAAGTAAGATTACCAGCTCATTTACAACAGGAGCCATTACCTCTGGTATTGTAGATAAATGCTTATCAACATAAGATGAAATCCCATCCCATCCCATGCTGCTAAATGTGATAAACTGGATGGGAACGATAATATCAGAACAGGCTGATGCCGAAAGCTGACAGTCATCTGTTCCACTGGCATTCAGGCAAAGAGACGCGCCGCCATTCCACATATCATGAAAGCCCATGTAGTATTGGGTATTCAATGCAGCGGGATCATCAAAATAGCCATCGCCGTTTGTACTCCAGGAAACTGATGAATAATGGGTCACTGTCACGCTCAAGCCAACAGGCTTCCAAACGTTGTTGATAAAATCGTAATCGGCACAGGCAAGCGTTGTTTGGGCCGGGAGGCCGGCGATAACAGGCAGATTATTTAAGATATTGAGGGTTATGCAACTATTGACGGTCTCAAAGCTGCAGCCTCCCTGTCCTGAAACTTCCAGACAAAGATTTGCTGATTGTGACGAAATATCACCAATGCCCGGTGTATAAACCGGGGTTAGTGAGCTTGTCGAACTAAACATCCCGTCGCCAGAGGTTGTCCAGTTAATAGTTCCCGCGTTGGTGGCTAAACCGGTTAATTGATAATTTTCTCCATTGCAAATGGTTGCATCATTACCGGCAGTAGCCTCGGGGGTTAAAGCTATGTTAAGTATCAGGCAACCGCTAACCTGCGATTGGCATGGATTAATACCTAAAGCATAAATGCACAATTCCACGGTCCCTGAGGCGATGTCTCCATATCCCGGATAATAGGTTGTGAATGCTGCTGATTCGTCATCAAAATAACCATCGCCCGACGAATACCATAATACATCTGATGTATTGGTTAATACAGGGTTAGTTTCATAGTTTTGAGCCAAACAAATGTTGGCATCGGCTCCTGCTTCGATTTCTGGCAAATGAATAATGATAAGATTCTTACAATCAATCAAAGTCTCGATGCAGGTTGCTGTTGTGGTAGCGGTCAGGCAAACTTCAACAGTTCCGTTGGCAATATCGCTTGTTCCCGGAGTGTAAACCGGAGTTAATGAGCTTGTCGAGCTAAAGGTTCCATCACCATTGGTAGTCCAAAGCAGGTTGGTGCAATTTGAAGCGTTGGCCTGCAAATATGCCAGGTCGGTTTCGCAAATCGTCCGGTCGTTTCCCAAATCAACATTTGCAAAGGGAAGGACAGTTATGTTAAAAGTACATTCACTGGTAAATCCATATTGATCGGTGTGAGAATAGGTAATCAGGTGTTCTCCTAGGCCTGCAATGACAGGATCGAAGTAATTGTTTGCAATCCCATTTCCTGAATAATTACCTCCAACCGGAGTTGCACCAGTAAGTTCAAAACCAAGGGCATCTTCACATATTTGAAGGTTAGCAGGACATATTACAGTTTGTTGGGGGCTGGCTATATCTAAAGTTATTTTGACAAGTTGCAATGGTGAATTAGAATCTGGATTTAACTTGAAACAATAAATAGTAGTTGGATCGTTGCTGTCCATTATACTCCTGTTTTTAAATGTACCACTTACGATGATTCCCGTATTGATAATTGTATCCAAAAGGTAGTTGAATTTAAAAATAGAAGGATTATTCAGATCATTATTAAAGAAATAGATCGAGTTTTCATCTGGTATATGCCAAAAATTATTTGCATTAATTTCCGCAGGCCTGTTTGAATTCATAGTTTGGACTTGGTATGTATTTGGATTAAACCGCTCTATTTTAGTCGTAAATACATTTGAGATACAATAAATCCATCCATCACTTCCAGCAACAGGGATACTATGATTTCGTGCAAAATTAAAGTTTGCAACGAGGATAATCGAATTTTGAGTTGGGTCGTATTGGTATATCGTCTTTACGGGTGCTGGGTGA
>CAIYZW010000980.1 GCA_903930725.1 uncultured Bacteroidota bacterium | reverse complement strand
TACTTCTATTTTACCATCATCTGTCATCCTATTTTTTTACCTTAATGTTTTTTATTTTTCCTCTGGTAATTCATTTGCCATTGTTTTCTACCATTGCGTATAAATCCAGTAAACTGTAGTTATTTAAATACTCTTGTTCTGCCTTGAGAAAATCAATAATTCTTCCTGCATCTAATTGTGAAATTATTTCAAGGGCTTCGTTAAAAACAGAACCATTTTCAAACTCATAAAAACCCTGAACTTCATAGTTTTTATCTAAAAGAAGTAAATGTAAATGAGTTTGTCCAGACAATTTTATCCAAGGCTCAAATGACTGCGGTTTTGAAATGTCAATTGGCTTATCAAAGACTGCAAAAGCCTTTCTCTCATCCCTTGGGTTGGTCACATAGAAAATGAAACTAAATATGGGACCATAAGAAGTATTTATTGCAACGCTGCTTATGTAAAACCGGAATGGTACGACAGCACTTAACTCAAAAATAAAATCAGTAGAATCAAAAATAATTAAAACAACTTCATCACCTACATTCTTATCTAAAACTAAAGTCAAGTAAAAAATGCCGCTATTTTGCATAAACCCGGTTGGCAGTTCCGGCATCACAAGATTTGTAGTGCCATGTATCCATTTATTATTATGCTTATTCATCATCTTCGTTTTCAAGTTCCTTTCCCATCCTGTACTTAATATCGTAATTGATAATAAAATCCAATTCTTCGTCCGTAAAACCGTAATGCTCAGCTAAAACGGTGTCGATTTCGTCGATAATTGATTTGGATATTCTTGGATAATACTCCTGATAAATTATATTGCCAGTTTTACCGGAAATTTTTTCCTTTAAACTACTGTTCTTTTTATAATCGGCCATTAATGAATCACTTAGAAATGAAAGTGATTTTAAGACTTCAGAAGTAAAATCAGCAATAGAAATTGGAAATTCTCTTAAATCACTTGGGTTTAAATCTCTGCAATTAGTTGTCAGCACAAAGTACCAATAAAATAAGCTACTACTTAAAACGCTTATTATTGCCTTCTTATCATCTTCGTTTTTCGCAAATAAATGATTTTCACGACTTGATGTGGAATTTACACCGTTTAAAATAAATTTTGGACTAAAATTTGTAAATATTTTCCAGTATCTACCACCACCAATTCTATAAAATATTTTATAATGACTTTGACTTGTTAAATCATGTGCCAAGCTTTTTCTTGGTTGGCTTATCTTTGTTAAAATCTCATTTTCAATATTGTAGCCGATTTTAGGAATTGTATACTTTTTTGGTTTTAAGAAGATTTTGCTATAAGAGACTTTTTCAAATAAAAGTGGACGTTCATCCGATTTCCATTTTATAAAAGTTGTGGTATAAGTGATTGGTAATTTTCTTTCTGGAGAAACAATAAAAATTGTCAATAGTACTTCCGCGCCAGTAAACAATTTACTTGGACGTTCACCATAATTACTAAGCCAAGTTGTGTTTGAATTAAATGTATTTTTTTGGATGATTTCCATTCGTTGAGTACAAATAACACTAATAGGAACAATAAAACTAAAATAGCTATTGTCTGATATCAAACTTTTAATTCTTTCGCAAACAAAGCCAAATAAATTACCACATTCACGAACTATGTAGCTATCAAGAGTATAATCCTTTTTAATCTTAGAGTATTCCACATAAGGTGGGTTTCCAATGACCACATCAAAACCGCCTTTATCGTGAATTATTTCGTAAAATTCGGCAAACCAATGAAATGGTTGATGTGATTCGAGCCATTTGTCGTAAGGAATGCCACTGGCCTGGTAATGAAGCAGAACATTCAATTCGTGGTTTAACTCAACCAGGCGTTTTTGCAGTGAGGCTTTCGCTTCTTTAAAATCCTTATAATCGGTGGCTTGCCCCAGTTGAATATCCTTGTACCGGGCGAAAGCCATCGCCACTAATTCGCACTTTTCTTCAATAATAGGTTTTGCCATCACTCCGTCTAAGGTATAGGTCAAACCTTTCTGCAGCTGGGCTTCGGTAGCAAAACCCACCAACGTATTGCCAGCCCGTATGTTAAAATCAATATCAGGCAGAGGTTCCAGGCCAAGGTTCGGTTTCCGGTAATCGGCTTCTACTGTTGCCACTAATTTCAGGAAGAGGCGGAGTTTGGCAATTTCAACCGCTTCATTCATAATGTCAACTCCATACAGGTTGCGCAGAATAATGGTTTTGTAAATAAAATATTGCTGATTAGGATGTTGTTCGTTTTGTGTTTCGGCCAATATATCGCGGAAATATTTGTACTTGTTGTAAAAATTCGACTTTTCAGAATGGTTCAGCCGGTCTTCGTCTTCAACAAAATTGCGCATACGCTGCAAACAAGCTTCATAAAGCTCTTCGAGAATATTAAGCGCGGCAAACAAAAAAGCACCCGAACCGCAGGTAGGGTCAAGCAAAGTCATGCAAATCAAGGCGAGGTAAAAATGTCTAAGAAATTCCGGATCATTTGTATTCTCAATTCCATCAATAGCAAACTGCCGGATATTGAGGTTGTAGGTGATAAAGTCGTTTATGGTTGTTATTTCGCCACTTTCGATTTTGGTTTTAATGACGTAATAGCGTTTCCTTCGGTCAATCACTTCGCGATAAATTTCGGTTGGCAAAGCGATATCGGGCGGAGCAGGCTTGTTCCAGGCTTTTCGTTTCTCAACCAATGTATTATCGTCAACATCCAAACCTTCCACCACATCGTCGGGCAACCCATTTCTAATTCCTGATTGAAAACTCGAAATTGAGGAATCGATTCCTTTCTTCACTGCATCATAAATATACCGGTCGCCACTCTGCTGCACCATTTGCCAAATCGCACCATCCGGAGAAAAAGCTTTTGGATAGCGTCGTTTTGTTTCGTCGAACAGGAAAGGGATAATGCAATTTTTGCCTATGTATTCGGTAATGTCTTCTTTGGTGTAATAGGCTCCCATCTGGGCGCGGTCGTTGATGTATTTCTCGAAGATGTAGCCGATTACATCAGGATTAATATCTTTTCCTGAAGCATTTATCCGGGTATCGAGGTGCCATTCGTACTGGTCGAAAAAATCGAAAAGGCGTTCAAAAGCTTTGTCGTCGATAGTAATATGTTGATACTTTTTTTCAAGCTCGTGCTCATCGAAAAGTCCACCGTTGAGGTAGGGAATCAAACCAATTTCAGCTTTTACTTCAGCGCTCTGCAAAACTCCGTTTAGCCCGCTGTGAAACAACAAAAGCAAAAAATCGCGGTAGAAAGAATAGAACTTATTTTCTCCCCGTTTTTGCTGGCAAACCAATAGCTTATCCCTCAAATAGTTTTTGTTTCGGTCAAGAAAACCTTTTTTCTGAATAAAGTAGCAGAACATCAATCGGTTAAGCATGAGTGATACATACCACTCTTTGCTGGCCTTTTCTTCAATACCTTCAAGAAATTGCAGAAATGAGGTATGCTCTTTCTTAAATCCTTCGTAGAATTTTTTAGTAACTTTCTCTGCATTCTGATGGAAATTATCACTCATTCGTTTGGTAACATCCACAATGGTGATGGTATCTTCTTCGGCCATTTCGAAGATAATACCCGAAGCCCGTTGAAAAAGCAATTGCGGGTCCTGGGAAATATGCCAGCGGGTTTCGGTTACCTTGGTTGGTTTTCCGGCCTGCCGAACCACCAATTGCCAGATTTGTTCCTGCTTGTGCGCATCGGTGTAAATAATAAGATGTTCCTGAAACAGCCTGGTTACTTTGGTTTCGATTTTTTTACGCAAATTAGAATCGGGAATTAGCCCGGCATCAGGAGGATTACAGACCAGAATTTTAAACCCGTTTTTTGCGGC
>CAIYZW010000979.1 GCA_903930725.1 uncultured Bacteroidota bacterium | reverse complement strand
GTACCTGGGGCAATTATGAGTTTACCGGCGAATTTAAGGAAGTTGACTTGTACGCAAAGTACACCTACAAAGACTTTTCGCTGTTATTTATTGATTTCTTCTACCCTGATTACGAAGGCCTCAATCAGAATTATTATAATTTCGATACCAAAACCACCGGCCATGCTTCCGAGCTTGGATTGAGTTTTAACGGTACCGAAAAAATCCCGGTTTCGGTTTATGGTGGCGTTTTTCTTTATGGAACCCCGATAGACCATAAAGTTAACGACACTGCGGCCATGAATTATTCGACCTATTTCGAAATAAACTATCTCGGAAAGCTTAACGATTACTCCTACAACGTATTTCTGGGCTTCACCCCTGCCGAGAGTTATCTTTACGGAACCGAAGGATTCTCTGTTTTCAATGTTGGTTTAAGTGCCAAAAAAGCCATAAAAGTTACCGATGGTTTTTCGCTTCCTGTAAAACTTACGCTGGCTACAAATCCGGTAAGCAGGAAAATATTTATGGCCTTGCTTATTTCGCTTTAAGCGGAAATATTGTAATACAATACGTTACACAAAATACAAAACACTTAACTATGAAAAACATCATTCGATTATTACTTGTAGTTGTGATATTTACGGGTTGCGGCAAATCCGAAAAAACCAGATTGTTGGAGGAGCAAAAAGCTTTAAAAGAAAAAGCTGCCAATATTAACAACGATTTTATGAAAATCAGGCTGGAAGTTGATACCCTGGCTGCCGAATTAACACAACTTTACTTAAAGCAGGATGAAATTGTTCCGGGCATTGATACAAAAAAGTATCAGCTTGCCAGCAATGGCGTTTTCACCAAACCAGTTAATGATGGCGGTTCGGCCATTTTTGTTTCGGGATTTTATCCGGTAAACGAAACCATTAAAAAGGCTGTTTACTTTACCGAACCTATCGACCCGGCCTTTAAAGCACTGGTGGCAAAATACCCCGAAATTGTTCAGGTTTACTACAACGACGAGTATTCGCTAAACCGAATCTACCCTTACTTTGATGTGCTGTCGCAGTATGAAGCCAAGATGGACATACCAAGTTTTAATTTTTATTACCTGGCTGATCAAAAGCACAATCCCGAAAAAAAGTCGCTCTGGATCAGCGAGCCTTATGTTGACCCTGCCGGTCGCGGCTGGATGGTGTCGGCCATTGCCCCGGTTTACTACGCCGATAGTTTGGCAGGTGTGCCAGGTATTGATGTTACCATAAACCTGATAACAAAGCGATATGTACTTGATAATCCAACAAGTATGACAATTATTATTGATAATAGCGGCGCTATCGTTGCAGCACAGGAAGGAACAATAAATCTGTTGTCGTTTCCACCTTTATTCGACCATAAATACATCGAAACCATAAAACAGGACACCTACCGCAAAGAGTTGTACAACCTGGTTTTGAGTAAGGAAGCCAACGTGAGGGTAATTGCAACCGAAATACTCCAGAACAAAAAGAACCTGGTAAAAGCCGATATTAAAGGCGAAAAAATTACAATCATTGCCGAACACAT
>CAIYZW010000978.1 GCA_903930725.1 uncultured Bacteroidota bacterium | reverse complement strand
CTGGTAAGCCGTCTCGGTTTGCTGGATACCGGACAAAAGTGCAGTGATCTCCGAGATAATAGATTTTGGATAAATCTCATTAGGTTTGAGTTTTGCCGCTTCACGAAAGGCAGTCAAGGCAGCTTCTAATTTTTGCTCTTTAAAATATTTATCCCCATCTGTAATAAATTGGGTGTATTGTTGCTCCTTTAAAGCAAGGTTTGCGAGCACGCTTTCGATTTCACTAATCTTAGCTTTCGGGTACGATTCGGTGGGCTTAATTTTAACCGCATTCTCATACTGGGTAAGTGCTTCTGTGTATTCCCGCCTTCCAAAAAACTCGTCTCCCTTTGCAATTGCATCATCAAACGACTTCTGCTTCGCCAAGGCTTCGCCTTCAATTTTTCCAAGCAAATCGTCAATCCGGCTGATCATGCTCTGCGGGTATTTCTCATCAGGTTTTACGGTCTGAGCCGCACCATAAGCCTGCCTGGCCTTTTCGTATTCCTTATTCGAGTATAATTCATCAGCCTTTTCGATACCTTTCTGGTACTCAGCCTGATTTGCCAGGATTTTTTTTATATCAGCAATCTTTGCTGTGGGAATACTTTCGCCAGGTTTCAGGGTAAGCGCGGTTTCAAACTCTGTAATTGCCAACTCGTAATGCTTCTCATTAAAATATTGGGTTCCTTTGGCGACAGCATTCTGGTAGTTTTTCTCGAGATTCTCGATTTTCTTGATCAAGCTGTGCAACTCAAAAATCCTGTCGGTGGCATATTGCTGATTTGGTAAAATATCGTTGGCCGCTTTGTAGGCCTCGAGGGCAAGGGCAAATTTGTTTTCGCTGTAAAGCGCATCTGCTTTGCTGATGGCTTGAGTGTATTGGCCATCAACCGGATCAACAATACCAAGTATTTTATTGATTTCGTCGATTCTTGTCTTTGGATGAGTTTCGTTGGGCATCAGCTTTTGGGCCTCCTGAAAAGCAATTTTTGATTCGCTGTATTTCTTCTCGAAAAACAGCTTTTCAGCCTGATTAAGTGCCTGATTGAATTTTTCCTTATCACCAGTAACTTGGGCAAATGAACAGTTTACGATGAAAAGAAAGGAAATGGATAGTAAAAGGATGTTCCGGTAAATTTGTTTTATAAACACCATGCAGCGGGCTTCCTGATTGAAAAGTTGATGACTGACTGAATAATTCGTTTTGTAAATAATTGTAAAACCAAAGGCTAACAACAATCAGACTATTAACATTGTTGCCACTAAAATATTGTTTTAAAAAGGCTTAATACCAATATTCACAAAGGTTTTAGGATTGCAGAATGGCGCCATCAACAATGGTGAGTTTTCGGTCGGCCATGTTGGCGAGTTCCTGATTGTGGGTGACGATGATAAAAGTCTGGTTGAATTGTTCGCGCAAATCGAAGAACAACTGATGAAGTTCAACCGCCGATTTTGAATCGAGATTTCCTGAAGGTTCATCCGCCAGAATAACCTCAGGATCGTTGATGAGCGCACGGGCAACGGCAAGTCGCTGCTGCTCTCCACCAGATAATTCGTTGGGTTTATGGCCGAGGCGATGATCGAGTTTGAGGTATTTTAAAAGTTTAATTGCCTTTTCTTCGGCTTCTTTTCGTGGCTTCCCCTGAATAAATGCCGGAATACAAACATTTTCGATAGCTGTAAACTCGGGCAGTAAATGATGGAACTGAAACACAAAACCGATGTGGCGGTTCCTGAAATCAGATAGCTTTCGCTCTGGTAATTTACTGATTTCGACATCGTTGTAAAGAATTTTACCACTATTTGCCTTATCGAGTGTGCCGATAATATGCAGTAAGGTTGATTTTCCGGCACCGGAAGCGCCAACAATGGACACGATTTCCCCTTTTTGGATTTCGAGATCAATTCCCTTTAAAACCAGAAGGCTACTGTAGGATTTATGAATATTTTCAGCGCGAATCATTAAATATTTTTTGGCAAAAGTAAAGAATCTATCCCAACTTGCCAGCAGGTTTTAATGTTCCTTTCTTTAGCTTCAAATTGAAAATTATCTGATTTCATACTTGTCACAAATGAAAGAATTTGGTTAATTCTGCCTACTAAACTTCCCTTTTAACCGAAATCAGCAAATCAAAATTTGAGTATCATTTTGTGTACTAATAGCCTGATTATTCATTTATCAAAAAAAAACTCCTGAAATAAATATTCAGGAGTTTTTTTGAATGACTGACTTCAGAAAATATGCCAGTTATCGGGATAATCAATTTGGAAAAGTGAAACTACAGGCATTGCTTACCTTTATATTATATGCTTTCCCCGGAGCCATAAATGGAATGGTATAAATTCCGGAAGCTGGCCAGATAATACCATTTCCGGCAATTTCGGTAACGATAATTAATTGATTTCCTAACTGTGACATCAATTCCAAAGAATTTACATTTACATCTGATACAACAGGCAAAATATTCCATCCTGCATGGAGAAGTACCGTTTTATTCTGAGATTCAAATCCTGTTACAGGCAGAACCGATGCTGCACTCATTTTAACCAAATAGCCCCTGGTTGGATCAAAGTTTCCGATGGTATTAATTCCAAATTGAGGCCAGTAAACCTGCACGCTGTTTGTAGCAATTATCAGGTTGTTTGAAACCGGCGACATCACCTGGTCAAAAGACTGATCGAGTGGAAGAACAAATGACGATAAGCTATTCCAACCCGCATTCAATTGGATAATCTGTTGCCTAAAGATGGTTATCGTTCCTGAACTAATTGTTGGGAGAGCGCCCAGGGAGGCTCTTATATTTGCACTACCATCAACAAAAGCAGTGAATATTACACTCTTGTTATCAACTGCTGCAACAAGATCGCCCGCTACAACACCGCCTGTAATGTTTTCCAAAATCCAGGAAGTTGCCACAACGTTGGCCACAAAATTGTCAGATGCATCTCGTGTAATTGCAAATACCGTAATTGAAGCCCCTGAAACCAGCGATTGAGCGGGAACGACAGTTCCTGAACCATTTGCTGCTGTTTCTACCCTTACTTTTGT
>CAIYZW010000977.1 GCA_903930725.1 uncultured Bacteroidota bacterium | reverse complement strand
GTTTTTCCTCAAAGAGAAAAATTTCCTTTCCGGTTTGTCGTACTGTAAACGAACCAAGCGGTTTGGTTAATCCGGTTCCTAAAGCTTTGAGATAACTTTCCTTAAAAGTCCAAAGATCGAAAAAAAAATCTGTTTGCTCCTTTTCGGGAAGCGAAAATAGTTGAGATACCTCTTCGGCGGAGAAAAAACGCCTGGCAATATCAAAATTTACTTTTCTAACCTTTTCGACATCAACGCCAACCTGGTTTTGAGCAAAAGCACAAACCACCCAATCGCCTGAGTGTGAAATATTAAAGTGGATGTCTTGATTATTTTTTAAGTATGGCTTTCCATTTCCGGAATATTCAAACATAATCTGATTATTCGGAAAATTGAATTTACTGCTAATAATTGCCCTGACCATTAATTCGCCAAAGATCTGCCTTTGGGCACCGGCCGAAAACCTGAACTTAGCAGCTTTTTTGACCGAACCATCTGGTAAATTTGCACAAAGCAGACTCTTCAATTCGATAAACCTAATCTCATCGAGTAGTTTAATCCCGTATATTTCAACCATTTAAGTGTAATTTCTGATAACGAAATCTGGATTTTTATCTTGATAAAAGCGATACTACAAAACTTTTATCCAAACATAATATTTTCTTTTTTACCAAATATTTTATTGAGTCATTTCATTTTTAAACCGTTGTTATAAAGATAATTACGTATTCATTTTTGATTTTTTAACTTTATTGCATTACCTCAGACCCTTAATAAATAAACACCGATTTTGTTAATTGTAATAAATTTGGCGCTTCAAAAAACTACGAAAAAAGGGGAAATTCAATGCATAAATTCAGGACATTTTTATTGATAATGACTTCATTCCTGATGAGTTGCAATTGGTTGACTGATGAGAAAAACCCTTCATTAAAAGAGGCCGAGGCACCAATCATAAAGCCTACTTTGTCAAAAGCAAAAATCAGTGAAATTGATTCGTTACTTACAAAATATCTTACCCAACATCGTTACAACGGAAGTGCCCTTGTAGCCTACAAAGGCTATCCGGTATATAGAAAAATCTCCGGTTATAAAAATATGACCACCAAAGAAGCCATTAACTTTAACACCGCTTTTCAGCTGGCGTCGGTTAGCAAGGCTTTTACATCAATGGCAGTATTGATTTTGAAAGAACGCGGACTGCTTGAAATTAACGATCTGGTTCAGAAATATATTCCTGAATTCCCTTTTAACAATATCACTATCAAGCATTTGCTGCAACATACTTCCGGAATGCCGAACTACATGTATTTTGTTGATAATTGCTGGAAAAGCGAAATGCCTCTTACTAACGAAGATGTGCTTAAAATTATCAACATCAACAATCCAACGCTGAGTTTTGAACCGGGGAAGAGGCACTTTTACAGCAACACGGGCTATGCAATGCTGGCGTTACTTGTCGAGCGGATTTCGGGAAAACCATTTTACCAGTTTTTAAACGAGAATATTTTCGTCCCATTAAAAATGAAAAATACTTTTGCCTGGAATCAGGCTGCCTGGGATTCAAATCCAAATATTGCCATTGGTTATTCGCGCTCGGGGTGGAAATACAGACAAAAAGAGCATGTTCCGCTCGATGAAGTATTGGGTGACAAAAGCGTTTATAGTACGGTTGATGACCTTTTGAAGTGGGATCAGGCGCTCTATCATCATAAACTTATCAGCAAAAACCTACTACAGGAAGCGTTTACACCTATAGTTTTAAAATCGAAAAAGGCACAAAAATATGGCTACGGCTGGCGTTTGAATGAAGTTGATGGCAAACGGGTTATTTATCATAACGGCCTCTGGAATGGCTTTACCTCGAGCCTGTCGCGCTATGTCGAGGATAGTCTGACAGTAATTCTTATCAACAATACAAATGCTCATGTGGGCACAATGGCAAAGGATATTTACACAATAATGGAACAGGAATTAGGCACCGAAAAAGGCCGGCAGGTTGTAAGTTTAAATGACAAGAATAAATGAGTTTGAGAATTATTTATTTCGTTTAATTTTTTTTCTATTTTTGTGCTTCAACTAAACATCGTAATTGATTAAAAAATAAATTCAAAATCATCATGGACGAGAAAATGAACAATATAGTTTTGGTTCCTACCGATTTTACAGCAGTGGGAGACAATGCTATTAGCCAGGCAGCAGAAGCAGCACGGTTTTTAAATTACAAAGTTGTGGTTTTGCACGTGGTGGATAGTACTACTAAAGCACAACTCAAGAAGGACAATTTAACCGAAGAAACTATCGAAGAAAAATTGCAGGCTATTGCCAAAGATATCCAGTTTAATTACGGTATCGAAGCCGAAGGCATTGCCCGCGAAGGAAGCATTTTCACTACCATCAGCGATGTAGCAAAAGAAATCGGCGCCAATTTGTTGTATCTCGGAACACACGGTAAAATCGGGATGCAGCACATCACTGGCAGCTATGCTTTAAAAGTAGTTACAAGCTCACCGGCCCCGGTAATCGTAGTACAAAAACGTTCGTTCAACGATGGCTACCGCCATATCGTTTTGCCTATCACCAGCGATTCGGGTCCCTGGGAAAAAACAAAATGGGCTGCACACATTGCCAATCAGTTCAAATCTGAAATTCATATTTATCAGATGGCCGGTGAAAATATTGATGAAGCTGCAAAACAGATTACCGAATTTTTCTCGAAAAATGATGTAAGCTTCACCCTGAAAGTTGCTGCAAAAAACACCAACTTCGCCAAACAAGTGGTTGATTATGCTACCTCAAATAACGCAGATCTGATTATGATCATGACCGATCCTGACCAAAGTCTGGCACGCTTTATTCTGGGTTCATGGGACGAGCAGATCATTTTTAACGGTTCGCAAATTCCGGTGATGTGCATCAATCCAAGAAAATTTGAATGGAAGAAAATCGTATCTTATTAATCGGTTTT
>CAIYZW010000976.1 GCA_903930725.1 uncultured Bacteroidota bacterium | reverse complement strand
TGTCTCCCGGCACTCTCTATATTTTTCAATTTCATCTCCAATAAAATATTTTTTCTCATCCAATCTTTTTTCGTGCAATTCCCCGTCTTAAAAAATCTGCTCTCAAGGCTCAAAAAATAAACCTCTTTACAAAAAAATATTTTCTCGCGACATAATTTATTTTTGTCGCCAGAAAATAAAATTTTGTCGCGATGTTTTTTTTGCCACCCTTAACACGAAAAAAAGAACTTCCGATTTAAAAGAAAAAACTGCTTTTACCTTTTGAATTTTTGCTTCATGACCGGAACAACAAAATGTGTAATCATCGAAAAGGCTGTGCCTCGCTGTATTGAAACACTACAAGTTTTTGGAGTTTGGTGGCTTGATAGCTTTTACGATTCCATTTTCTTGTATTGTAAGGTATTGAGCACAGTCTTAATTTCGGCGCCGGGACGATAGTTTATTTTCGACTTCTTGATGGTTGCTGCCGTAACTGCTTCGGGCGTTGCCGCTCCTACACTTTTTATGGCAATACCAAACGAACCTAATTTACTGAGATAAACCATGTTCCCGTCCGAAATTTCGTCGTTGATTGCGTCCACCATTGCGATTATTACCGCGTAAATATCGGCGCGGCTTACAGTGCTGTTTTTTGAAATGATACGCGACAACTTATCAATGTCGCATTTGCCACCTCCGGTTGCTACTGCATAATACTTGGGTGGTTGGCCCGGGTCCTTTAGATTCCTGCGTGGAAGCGCTTTAAATTTGACTGGCATACTTATCGAATTTATAGGTTAATAAATTAAAAACTAAAAGGATTATTCTTACTATTGATGTATCCAACTTAATTTCAAGTCGTTTACGAACTGTTAACGGGGGCTAAAGTAATAAAAACCGGATTTTCAAATTTCCGGTGGATAGAAATATTGTAAAAAGCAAAGTTGTTATCAGAGGAGATCAGCGAATTATTAAAAGGCCGGATTAATTGTAAGAGAGGAGGAACAATTTTAAAGAAAACCGGGTATGATAGCCGGCTTTGTTGTTTCGGTTTTGAAATTAGTTATCGGAAAGTGAAGCGCCGTTGATGCGAAATTATTGATAAAGAACCCCGGTGCATTTTTGATATTGTCGCCTCTATGAGGCTTGACTTTGTTCGTCGTTACTTTTTGCTACCATAATGCCGCCTCTACGAGGCTTTAAGAGCTGATTAACGACAATGTAAACCATTGCATGAAAGAATATTTCGGTGCTCTATACCTCAATTATCTATACTATAACTTTATAACTATCAATATTTCATACCGCCAAAGGCGGCACTAATCTTTTAGGTGCAGCACACCGGAATATTGATAGGGGAAATTCGACGATTTGATCACAAAGGTGCAGCGCACCGTTATAGTTCCGCATCATAACCAGGCACAGTTTTTCTTTTGTTCCCGTTGAGCGGCTGTTTGCTGGGCGGCATTTTACGATGAGCCTGCTGCAAATGGAACTTTTCAAAAGCCAGAGTTCCCATCAACGGAGTACAACTCTCCGTCTGGTGCAAATGTGGTGTAACATGCCGGTATTCCTGCTTTTTGTTATAGTGCAAGATGTTTGCCCGCAAAGAAAGTGTTTTAACGGTGCTGGTCAATATAAATCATATTTCCGTCAGGGTCGGTTAGCATGATACTTGCCGGGCCGGTGGTGGTCTCGTCTGATTCGGCTGTTAATGTAATGTTCTTGCTTCTAAGCTGTTTTTGGATTTCCCTGACATCCTCAAACTTTTCGATATTCCGGGCGTTTTCGTCCCAACCCGGATTGAAAGTTAAGATATTACCTTCAAACATACCCTGAAACAGTCCGATGAGGGAATTCTCATTTTTCATGATGAAATAATTTTTTTCGAGGCTCCCTCCAAAAACTTTAAATCCAAGGTTTTCATAAAATTGTTTCGAAATCTCAATGTCTTTCACATTAAGGCTAACCGAAAATGCTCCTAATTTCATATTGTCTCCTTTTTCGTTGTTTGTATTTAATCTGGATGACTTGATGATGGCTTCGGGTTGATTTGTGGTGGTAATGGTACTGATGTAAAAACCAAGTCCTAACGATGCCAGAAGTCCGGCGATTAATAATGCTGTCTTTTTCATTTTAATATGATTCTAATTTCCATTTTGCCAATTATCAGTGCACCGGCAGCAAAAGGTTGGTTTTTTAACCATTATTTATTGCAAATGTTAAGAAATGACATCATAGGGTCAACGATCAGCGAAAACATACGCAAAAATCCGGTTGCGCCTTGGTTGCAGGAAAATGCTGCATTGTTTTCGTGATTTATTCTTTTTTCGTCAATTTTGTGCCACTTATTATTCTTGAGATTATTCCATGTTGGGTGGTAAATTCAGCCAGTAATACGCCTCCAAAATGAATGATCAGGAATGTTATCAGGTAATAAATCGACAAAACATGTATTTCCTCCATGGTACTTTTTAAGGTTTTCGGGCCGAATTTGATTATTAAACCGGTTACCAGGGAAATAGCCACACCAGTATTAAAAACCAAATAAACCCAATATTGGAACTTTTCCTTTAAAACAAGTTGTTTGTTAAAAGGATTCGAAAACTTCATTTTGTCAAAAAAAGGAAGAGCCAGTCTTATGCAAAACAATCCTGTTAAAACATAGCCCAAATAGATGTGCCATTCCCACATTGGTTTTCTGATTTGTTTTGAAAGAACAATGAGTTCTTCGCCCGACAAAGATTGGTTGGTAGTAGCAAGATAGCTTTGGATGATGTCGGCAATATGTTCTCTATTCATCCAGGTTAACCTTAAAAAGATAGTTAAAAGCAAAAAAATCATTGATATGGCTATAGCCCAATGCATGATTCGGTAAATGATGGTGTAGTCTTTGTTTTCCATAAATTAATTTATTATAATTTTCAATCGTTCGTTCGAAGTGTCCGGTAAAACTTGTTTGTAGATTGCTAAAATCCATACAAAGCTAACATTGGACAGTCATTTTTTTATTTTTTACCAAAGGATTATCATTTATGAATGCTAATGTTTTTATTTAAGCCCAAAGATAGCTATTCCTTCAGGACATCAAAATGGGATTTTGTTTACCTGAATATTTTTCTTCGATAAATCACGGCTGATTTTCTATCTAATGAGCAGTCAGTTTAAAATTGCTTAAAATGTTTCAGGCTTTGCACAGTTCAGCCTATGTAAGGGATTATTGTTTTTGGGGTCTCTTCAAATGCTGCAATACTTTTCCACCTGAAGCGAATTTTCAGTTCAGAAAATAAACTGTTTTCGAAAGGAAAGATGATTAATGTTTTTGTTTACCTGCCAACCGGCGTGGTTCATCTGAATTAACCGGACAGCCGTGCCTGCAAAAAGGAAACGAATCCGGGAAAATCAGATTCGTTTTTTTTGTATTCGTTATTGGGGAATTTACCTTGACGAAACCGGTGGTCCCGCCACTTTTTCCATCTGGTAACTGGTGGTCAGGCCATTGTCTCTCAATCCTGTCCATGACATGGTGTTTCCTTCGATGCTGAAATTCCAGCATTCGAAGGCTTTGCCCGTGCCTCCCGAGAGTAAGTCGTTGGTGTAGTTGGATGCCATCAGATCACCATAAAGGAAAAATACGCCCTCATTATCAGGTTTATTGACCCAGTTACCCGAATCGTCCTGATAATAATAATCATAGTGCCCGTCGGCAAAATAATCCCAGTAATGGTAGTTGTCATCGGTGCTGCCCAGTGTGGTTGATTTCCCGTACCAAGTGCCCACAAACTGACTGGTGATATCTTCGGTTATCTTTTTGGAGGTGTATGTTTTATTGTCGGGATATTCAACGTTATCTATCAGGAATTTATCGACCGAATAAGTCAGGTTATTTTGATCAACCGACTGAATGTGGAACTCCATGTGAAAAAGGCTTCCTAGGGTATTGGTGCCATCAATAATAATTTTATTGCCATCAACACTGTAGGTGTATTGATCGTTTTCGATCCAGGTTTTGTTGTTTTCGTCAATAACTAATCCCGAAGCAGAAGTTTGTAAACCATCAGCCCTGTAGCTGAAGGCAAAAGAGTTGTTGGTCAGGACCAATTCATTGTTAACATGCGTATTAACCCAGTTACCCAGAATAAGTGCGGCATAATTTGTTTCGTCATCTTTTTTGCAACCCAGCAGCAGAAGCGACATCATAATTCCGGTCAGGAATAATTTTTTCATACGATAATCCTTAATTTAGTTTTCTGATTTTTATGAAATTTTTGCCTTTTCAGGCTAAAGTGTCAAAAGTACTAAAGATGCAACAGGTGTCATGACTTTTATTGATCGCAAAGCAAAGAATTGATGGTTTTTTGAAGCTAAACACATCGTAATAAAAAAAAGAATTTTTGTTAGAGGTGTTATTGAGGATCATGGATTCTCAGAACTTATCCTATGGGTCATTTATTTCCTGTTCTTCTTCGCAGGTTTTGCTCTCCCGTTGAAGTCCAGGGCAAGTTCTATCCAATAATTAAATTCACTATCGCTTTTCATGCCATATTCATCAACGAAAATCCAGCCTTTCATGGTGCGTCCGGTAAAATCCATTGGCCGGCAGCCATCTTTTTCCAGAACAATATCCATTAAGTCAGGATCAATGCGGCACATCAGATCATCTTTGATGACGCCCACACACATTTTGCCATTGCACATAAAAGCCAGACCTCCCATCATTTCCTTTTCTTCGATGGCAGGATGGTCAGCAAGTCGTTCGCGGATTCTGTTTGCTAAATTTTCGTTGTAAGCCATAGCTGGAAATTATTTTTAGTTTCAATTACTCATCATCAAATTGACAATAATTTGAGGTAAAACCGTCAATCAACTTATCGTGAAAACGATTATTGCAGGCAGCTTTATTTTTTTGTAATGTTTGTAATGACGATGGTGTCGGTAAAAGACGATGTTTTTTGGTTTCCAAAAGCAACAAGTTTAACGATGTAAGTATCGTTAAAATCGTAAACATGTACGGGGCTTTTCATCGTCGAAGCTCTTCCGTCGCCAAAGCTCCATTCGTAGGTCTGTGCATTTGAACTTTTATTGGTAAATGCTACTTCGCCCGGGTTTTGGCTGATCTGGAACGTAAAATCAGCCTTTAATTCCGACGAATTTTCATCTTTCTTGCAACCGGCTCCCATCAGGATAGCTGCGAATAACAACAGTGTAATGTATTTTTTCATGCTATTTCGATTAACTTTTATTTTAGAAGTGCAAAACTAATCATGCCGGGCTAATTTTGAGGATGTCACGCAAAAATATTTGTTTACCACAGCATTTGAGCTGAAAAACCGGCACAGGATTTTGGTTTTCGATAAAAAATATGATCTTTGCCGCGCGAAATTTGAAAAATTCAATTGTTTAAAGCTTTTCTTATCATTCATTAAAATCAATTCCGTTCTTAATCCGATATTTCAGAAGTTAATATAAAATCCGATTTAACATTAACATAATCAATTAAATAACATGCAAATTAAAAAGGACAAAGTTGTCAGCATTCATTACACCTTAACCGACGATTCCGGAAAAGTGCTCGATTCGTCAGCAGGCAGAGGGCCACTTCATTACATCCAGGGACATGGAAACCTCATTCCAGGACTCGAGGAAGCGCTCGAAGGAAAAGTTAAAACCGATAAATTCACTGCTTCGATACCTCCCGAAAAAGGTTACGGCGTAAAAATGGACGAAATGATCCATCATATCAGCCGCTCGCATTTTGAAGAACCCGATAGTATTGAGGTTGGAATGCAGTTTCAGGCAGAGATGGATCATGGAATGCAGCATTTAACCGTTACCGCCGTTGATGGCGACAAGGTTACTTTAGACGGGAATCATCCGCTGGCCGGGCAAACCCTTCATTTTGACGTTGATGTTGTTGAAGTACGCGAACCGAGCAAAGAAGAACTCGCCCACGGCCATGTTCACGGCCCCGAAGGACATCATCATCATTAATCAAAATATTTGTTTTGATATGTCGAAAAAAAGCCGACATTTGCACGCTCAAAATTTTAAGTAATTTATATCATTAAAAATTAACATTTTATGCCAACAAAAATCAGATTACAGAGATTTGGTAAAAAAGGACGTCCTTTTTATCATATCGTAATTGCGGATGGTCGGGCACCACGTGACGGAAGATTTATAGAGAAGATTGGCACCTACAATCCAGTTTCAAAACCTGCCGAAATAGATCTCGATTTCGACAAAGCCATGTATTGGCTGCAAACAGGCGCTCAGCCTACCGACACCGTTCGTTCGATCCTGTCGTTCAAAGGAATTCTTTTTAAATACCATCTTTACAGAGGTGTTTTAAAAAATGCTTTAACGCAGGAACAAGCCGACCTCAAATTCCAGCAATGGAATGAAGCAAAGTTGCACAAACTCGAAAATGCTTCAAAAGAAGTCGAAAACAAAGAGCGCTCGGAAATGAAGAAACGCCTTGAAGCAGAGGCCAAAATTAAAGACGCCCGTGCCGAAGCGCTTGCTAAAAAACGCGCCGACGAACTCGAAAAAGAGATCGAAAAAGCACGCGAAAAAAAGGCCGAACTTGAAGCTGCAAAAGCAGCAAAAGATGCTGCACGCGAAGCTGCACGTGAAGCAAGAGAAGCTGCTAAAGAAGAAAAAAGCGCAGAATAAATTCTCGATGTTTGATAATGAAACCGGAGAAAAGGAAATATTCTTTTCTCCGGTTTTTTAATTTTAGAGTATGGACAAAAAAGACTTTTTTATCCTCGGAAAAATAGCCAAATGCAACCGTAAAACCGGTGAGCTTACCCTGGCCTTCGACACCCGCGAACCAGCCTCCTTTTACGAAACAAAAATTATTTTCATTGAGATTGATGGAGGTTTGGTGCCTTTTTTTATCAGTAATCTTCGCCCGAAATCCCGCGACAACTGCCTCGTTGTGCTCGAAGACTTTAATACTCCCGAAAAAGCCGAAAAACTTGTCGGAAATGATGTTTACCTGTCAAACGACCAATTGGGGGAAATTTCGGATGATCAGTTTTATGCTAACGAAATTATTGGATATGAGGTGATTGATGAGGTTCATGGCGCCATTGGAACCATCGAACAAATCATCGAAAATACACAGCAGGAAATATTGCAGATACGTTTTGGTAAAAAGGAAATCCTGATTCCCTTGGTTGATGAGATTTTTGATAAGATAAACCGCCGGCAAAAAAAACTCTTTATAAATGCCCCGGAAGGCCTGATAGATTTGTATTTGAACGAATAATTGCGATGAAAACGCAAAGCGAGAAATTCCGATTCCGGCAGTTTGAAGTATCACATCACCGCTCGACCATGAAAGTTGGCACAGATGCCGTCGTTCTTGGTGCCTGGCTTAATGTATCAGAAGCCAGTAAGATCCTGGAGATTGGCACAGGCTGTGGAATTATAGCTTTGATGCTTGCACAAAAATCGGTTGCAACCATTGATACCATTGATGTTGATGAAGAATCGGCTAAGGAAGCTGGCGAAAATTTTGCTAACTCGAAATGGAATGACCGTTTAAATGTAATTCATGTTTCGTTGGTTGATTTTGCAAAAGATAACACCGGCATTTACGACCTCATCGTAAGTAATCCGCCGTTTTTCCGGAACAGCCTATTGCCACCTGCCGAAAAGCGGCAGCTTGCGCGTCATCATAAAAATCTTACTTTTGAAGTTTTTCTGTTTCACAGCGCGCATCTTCTTAGCCAGTTTGGACGGCTTGCGGTAATTCTGCCTGTTTCGGAAGAAAAAATATTTACCGAAATTGCCGGAAACGTTGGCCTGTTTTTAAAATCGAAACTTGCTATCTTCCCAAAACCATCTAAACCAGAAAAGCGGGTGATTCTGGTTTTCTCATTTCAAAAAATCGAAAATCCAATTTACGATTCAATTATTTTGAGAGATGATGATGGCCATTATTCGGATGATTATAAAAAGATTACAAAGGATTTTCATGAAGATTTTTAAATTTCAGGTAACCCTGTCGTCAATAAAAAACTACTTTTGAAACGAATTTTCAACACTCAAATCATGCGTAGTAAAAAGATTTCATTATTCGCCGGCTTTTTTATCATCCTGATGGCAGGATTGCTTTTTCTGTCGTCCTGCAACGAAAAACCACGGAATTTAACCATTGCTGTTTCGTGGATAAACGGGGTAAAAGACAGCAGCAATTACATTAAATGGCTCCGGAAAATCAATCCTGCCGCCGATTATGTTGTGATGAGCGGGCTTTCGGCGGATTCGGTGGATTTGATGTTTAAAAATTGTTCAGGCCTTTTGCTTACGGGCGGCGAAGATGTTTTTCCGGGCAGATATGGCCAGGAAAAAGACACCGCGCGTTGTGGCGAAATTAATCTGATGCGCGATACCCTGGAATTTAGGCTCATCAAAAAGGCTATCAAACGAAAAATGCCGATTTTGGGTGTTTGCCGCGGCCAGCAGATTTTAAATGTGGCGCTTGGTG
>CAIYZW010000975.1 GCA_903930725.1 uncultured Bacteroidota bacterium | reverse complement strand
GGTTCAAACCTTGAAAACGGAGTTTATTTTATCCAGCTTACCATTGGTGAGCGGACCTACATCCAAAAAGTATCCGTGATCAAATAGTGTGTAAAGTTTACCACAAAGAAAACGACCGGTATTTCGATGAAAATACCGGTCGTTTTTATTTTAAAATTTTTGCAATCAACGATTTACATATTGTTCTTCGTAATATTTCTGATAATCGCCCGAAGTTACATTTTCGAGCCATTCGGCGTTTTGGAGGTACCAATCCACGGTAAGTTCGAGGCCTTCTTCAAATTGTAGTGAAGGTTTCCAGCCTAATTCTTTTTGAAGTTTTGAACTATCAATGGCGTAGCGCATGTCGTGGCCGGCGCGGTCTTTAACGTATTTTATCAGCTTTTCGGAAGTACCGGGTTCACGGCTAAGTTTCTTATCCATAATTTTGCAAAGCAATTTTATCAGGTCAAGATTCTTCCATTCGTTATGGCCGCCAATATTGTAGGTTTCACCCACTTTCCCATGATGATAAATTTCATCAATAGCCACAGCATGATCAACAACATAAAGCCAATCCCGGATATTTGCACCTTTCCCGTAAACAGGCAGCGCCTTGTTGTTTTGAATGTTGTGAATAAACAGCGGAATCAGTTTTTCAGGAAACTGGAATGAGCCATAATTATTGGAGCAGTTCGAAATCTTAACAGGAAGATTAAAGGTGTGAAAATATGCCCTTACAAGGTGGTCGGAGCTGGCCTTAGATGCCGAATATGGGCTTCGCGGATCGTAAGCAGTGGTTTCCAGAAAATAACCAGTTTCGCCAAGCGAGCCATAAACTTCATCGGTCGAAACATGATAAAACAACTTTCCTTGCGGGTTATCAGCCCAATGGAATCTTGCGGCATTAAGCAAATTAGCTGTTCCAACGATATTTGTGTAAATAAATTCGGTGGGGCTGGCTATTGAACGGTCAACATGCGATTCGGCGGCAAGGTGGATTACACCATCAAATTTGTATACATTAAAGAGTTTTTGAATTTCTTCACCATCTACAATATCGGCTTTAACAAATTTATAGTTCTTTTTGCCTTCGATGTCTTTCAAATTCTCAAGGTTACCGGCGTAGGTCAGTTTATCAACATTTATAATCCGGTATTCGGGGTATTTGTTTACGAACAACCGGATAACGTGCGAACCAATAAAACCGGCACCACCAGTTACCATTAAAGTTTTCTTGTAATTTTCCATAATATGATGTTTAAATAATTTCGATGTGTTTTATGATTGTTTTCTTTCTTTTAATGCCTGTTCCCATTTCCAGGCGGAAAGTGTCATTTCATCAACGCCCTGTTCTGCTTTCCAGCCTAACTTGGTGTTAGCAAACTCGGTGTCGGCCCAAATTTCGATAATGTCCCCCGGACGACGGTCAACAACCACGTAATTTAATTTTTGGCCTGTTGTTTTTTCAAAACTATTAATGACTTCCAAAACCGAATAACCATTTCCGGTGCCAAGATTGAATATCTCAAGATTCTTTTCGCTTTTCCTGTTGAGCATCCGGTCAACGGCCACCACGTGGGCTTTAGCCAGGTCAACCACATGAATATAATCGCGGATTGCAGTGCCGTCGCGGGTTGGATAATCGCCACCAAAAACCTTGAGTTGTTGCCTGATTCCGATGGCAGTTTGTGTAATAAATGGCATCAGGTTATTTGGAACACCCAGCGGTAGCTCACCAATCAGGGCTGATTCGTGTGCCCCAATCGGGTTAAAATACCGAAGTAAAGTAGCGTTTAGTTTCGACGAATTCAGTGTGTCCCAGATAATTTCCTCAGCAATTTGTTTTGTGTTTCCGTAAGGCGACATTGCCGGAAGGATTGGCGAGTTTTCGCTTACGGGCAATTGCTCCGGCTGGCCGTAAACTGTGCACGACGACGAAAATACGATGTTTGGGATATTGTTGTCGCTCATTGCCTGCAAAATATTAATGAGCGAATCGAGGTTGTTCCTGTAATACATCAATGGTTTATCAACCGATTCGCCAACGGCTTTAAATGCTGCAAAATGGATGATGGCTTTGATGTCGTTGTGACGATGAAAAAAATCGGCAGTTTTTGGCGCATCAGTAAGGTCGAATTGCTCAAATTGTGGTTTAATGCCTGAAATTGCAGTGATATTATCAATTACTTCAATTTGAGAATTCGACAGGTTATCAACAATTACTACTTCGTAACCTTTTTGCTGTAACTCAACAACAGTGTGCGAACCAATGTATCCGGTGCCGCCGGTAACCAAAATTTTATTCATGCTAAATTATTTTTGAAATGATATTTTTTAATCGAAAAACCCAAAGTTTCAATGGCTTATCTTACCAAATTTGACGCAACCAAAAGTAACTTCTATTTACAAAAAAACCAAGAAATTTGCATTTCCTGGTTTTTCTTTTTAAAAATCTGATTATAAATCAGAGGCTCCAATACGTTAAATCGTTGATTTTGTTCCTGTAAAGGCCTTTTAAGTCAACTAAAATTCCTTTTTCGGCGCTGATGGATTTAAAATAATTTTCATCGAGTTTCAAATATGGCTGATGGCTGACTGCAACAATAACAGCATCGTAATTTTCACCAATATCATCCTGAAGATCAAAACCATATTCTTTTTTAATTTCTTTAGGTTCGGCATGAAAATCAACTACTTCAACATTTACTCCAAACGATTTTAGCTCACCGATGATGTCGGGAACCCGCGAATTACGGATGTCGCTCACGTCTTCTTTAAAAGTTACACCCATCACCAGAACCCTTGATTCGGCGATGTTTTTTCCGGCAGTTATGAGTTTTTTAACTGTTTGCCGGGCTACATAAAATCCCATCGAATCGTTAACAAACCTACCCGAATTGATGATTTGAGGATGATACCTGAATTTTTTGGCTTTGTAAGCCAGATAATATGGGTCAACACCGATGCAATGCCCGCCAACAAGGCCGGGATAAAATTTCAGGAAATTCCATTTTGTTCCGGCGGCTTCCAGCACATCATAAGTGTTGATGCCCATCCGGTTAAAAATCATGGATAACTCGTTCATAAAGGCGATGTTGATGTCGCGTTGGGTATTTTCGATAATCTTGGCTGCCTCGGCAACTTTAATCGAAGGAGCTTTATGAACGCCGGCTTTCACAACCAGTTCGTAGGTTTTGGCAATTATATCGAGCGATTCATCATCGCAACCCGAAACAACCTTTGTAATGGTGGCCAAAGTATGAAGTTTGTCGCCAGGATTGATGCGCTCCGGCGAAAATCCTACTTTGAAATCCTGGATATATTTTAAACCCGAAAGGTTTTCCAGAATCGGAATACAGTCTTCTTCGGTACAACCGGGATAAACCGTTGATTCATAAACAACATAATCGCCTTTTTTAAGGATTTTTCCGACGGTGCGGGTAGCTGCCAGAAGTGGTGTTAAATCGGGCATGTTGCTGTCGTCAATGGGCGTTGGCACAGCCACGATGTGGAAATCGGCATTTCGCAGGTCTTCTGGATTTGAGGTAAAAAGGATTTCGCAATTGTCGAACGCTTCCTGCTCCAGTTCTTCACTGGGGTCAATCCGGTTTTTCATCATTTCAACGCGGTCTGGCTTAATGTCGAAACCGATTACAGGTACTTTTTTAGCAAACTCAAGCGCTATGGGCAAACCCACGTAACCCAGGCCAATCAGCGAAACTTTCGCTTTCTTTTTTAATAACTTTTCGTAAAGTGTCATTGTAACTCTATATTTTGTTTAATTGATTTTAGAAACTTTTCCTTCTTTGAGTTGATATTTTTCATGGCTTTCGGTGCAGAAAGCAATACCATTTTCATCAAAGTTAAGGCGATGGCCAAACTCGCTCATCCAGCCGGCATGTTTGGCAGGGTTTCCAACAAAAAGCGCGTAAGCCGGAACTTCTTTAGTAATTACGGCTCCCGCGCCGATAAACGCAAATTCACCAATATCGTGGCCACAAACAATGGTTGCGTTTGCTCCGATTGAAGCGCCCTTTTTAACGATGGTTTTTACATAATGACCACGCCTGTTAACCGCGCTGCGAGGATTAATTACATTTGTAAAAACCATCGAAGGTCCAAGGAATACATCGTCTTCGCAGATTACGCCCGAATAGATCGAAACGTTATTCTGGATTTTTACGTTTTTTCCAAGAACTACTTCCGGCGAAACCACCACATTCTGGCCTATGTTGCAGTTTTCGCCAATCACACAATTTGTCAT
>CAIYZW010000974.1 GCA_903930725.1 uncultured Bacteroidota bacterium | reverse complement strand
GAAGTATAACCTCCCGTCTTTTGCCAACGGAGGACAAAATATGTTCAGCGTGGGCGAATGGATAGGTAACCAATTTGACATTGATAATTATGTGACCAATGTTGCAAGCGGAGGTGAAGAGCATACAGGTACTTTCGATTTGAGTTTGAGGGGCTACAGTACAAATGGAAGTGGTATTTACGGTCTTGTTACTGGTGGTGGCTATTATGATATGCAAAATATACCATCGTGCCAGCAAGGCAAACGCTATTACGACTATGGAACAAAACGCGTATATCGTACAGTACCTTTTGTGAACAGCCATGACACATTTCGTCCTAAATTAGCTTCTAATGGAAACTACCTCAGTGTTTTAGGTGATGCAACCGGGTGGAATACAGGTAATGAGCTTGGAGGTAATGGTAATCATATTGACCCAAGGGAACCACGGCTTGCGGCAGCCTATGCTGTTGTGTTTTCGATTGATGGAAATCCTGACCTGTACTTTGAAGACTTGTTCGATATAGGTACTACAGGAAAAAGATGGAGTCATCTCCCTACATCAGAAACGGATCTGCCAGTGCGGCCCGACTTAAAAAACATTATGCAGGCGCATCAAAAACTGGCGTTCAAGCAAGGAGCATATTCAGTACTAACTGCACTTAGTGGCTCATCAGCTCCATATTACTCAACAGGCTCAAGCGGAGATCATCTGGTTATTGAAAGAACTGGTAAAGCTATCATTGGTATTACGGATGCTTATTTTGGGGTAGCAGATAACTCTCAGGATCAGCAGGTGTGGGTATCCGTGGGTGACCCTTCCTGGAGAAATAAGGAATTATATGATTATTCAGGAGCGCATGGCATAACCTCAACCACAGTATATGCTGACGGAAGGGTGCTGATAAAGACTGCGCCAAACGGGCATTCAATTCAGGGAGCAAACGGTCATGGATATTCAATATGGGCGCCTTTGCCTGCAGGAGTTACGTTTGCAAGCGTTTCGGATATCTATAACTATCTGGTAACATACACTCCGGCACGAAATACAGTTACAGAGCAGGAATGGGAAATGGCTGACGATCTGGGCGACTGCCATTGCAGTTCGCTGGGGCAGGGAGGCAAACTGCCGGATAATTCGATGAATGAACGCATCGCAGGAAAAATCTATTCAGGCAGTAATGAACTTGTAACTTGTACTGTATATCCTGAGTTTGATGGAAGAGACCTTACTGTTGGCCTTTATAATTCCAATGGAGAATTAGTAGCAAGTACTTCCGGAATAACAACGGCTGCAGCTCCATTAGTCGTGAATTATACTGCAATCTCAGAAGGGTGGGTTACTGCAAAAGTAAGGAACACTGCAAATACATATGCCGGTCAACGTTGTTGGGTGCGTGTGGCATATACAGCCCCTGCTGTAGTGAATACCCGTAGCGGGCCAGGCAAGATGACGCATACAGTTTCTGTTTGGACAGGGAATAAAAATACCAGTACAATGAGCGATTGTGGCAACTGGGAAGAAGGTTCCGTGCCGGGACCATCATCAACTGTAATTGTGTATGGACATACAAGGCCTCTTCCGGTGCTTACATATAATCTTACCGTTAAAAGCGTTGTAATTGAATCAGATGCGCTTCTAACAGTATCACCTGGAGTGACGTTTAGGATTTTAGCACCTTAATTTTGGCCTTCGGGTAATTTAATAGTAGGCCTGTAGATTATTGTACCCATTTTAAAATTTATTGGTTCTAACGTGGATTTTTTTAATTTTCACGGATTATAGATTTTATCTGTCTAAATTTAATATTCAACTTTTAAAGTAATTTCATCTTTCAATCGTCTACCAGTATATATGGTAGATTTAATCACGATATCACCGATGGCGAAACAGCAAAGAATACTGGATGCTGTGCAGAACTACGGGAAGCGTTTGTTCAGCTTTATACGCGGCCGCGTAAAGAGCGACGAAGACGCCGAAGACATTCTGCAGGATGTGTGGTACCAGCTAAGTTCGCTTGTGGATATTGAACCAATTGAGCAATTAGGTTCCTGGCTTTATCGCGTAAGCCGAAACAGGATTGTG
>CAIYZW010000973.1 GCA_903930725.1 uncultured Bacteroidota bacterium | reverse complement strand
GTGTTGGAGCAGCAACTTTGACTTTAACTGCCGGGGCCATATCGCCTTGCACAGTCTCTGCTTCCGATAGTAAGGTCCTTACAATTCAAAAATTTGTAGTTAATACAACTGCTAATCCTAACCCAATTTGTGTTGGTGGGACTTCACAGCTTACAGCTGTTGTAAGCGTTGGTCCGGGAGGCCCGTATTCGTTTAGCTGGATTTCAAATCCTGCCGGCTTTACTTCATCGGAGCAAAACCCATCAGTAAATCCAATTCATACTACCAAATATATTCTAACCGTTACAAATGGCCAGTATTCAGCTCAGGATAGTGTGGTTTTAAATGTGACAAATCAGGCAATTGCCAATGCGGGAATTGATGCCAGCATTTGCCAGGGAAGTACACACCAATTGGCTGGGATAGTGCAATATCAAAGTAGCTTCTTATGGACAACTTCAGGAAACGGGACTTTTAGTTCGACAAACTCATTAACACCGGTTTACACGCCAGGGACAAATGATATTTCGGCAGGAACTGCAACTTTAACATTAACGGCTTCACCGATTTCGCCTTGTAATGTTTCTGCATCAGATTCCAAAATCCTGATCATTCAAAAAACACCAGCAGCTAATGCCGGAAGCGATCAGACAGTTTGCAGCAACGACCTGATTCTTATTACAGCTCAGGCAACGAATTATTCATCCATTCTGTGGACAGCAAACGAAATTGGGGCTGGAACTTTTACAAATCCAACTTCATTGCAAACCCAGTTTTTGCCAAGTCCGAATGACATTACGAGAGGCTACGTTAATCTGACTTTCACCGCAAACTCCATCATGCCCTGTGCTACGGTTGTAAGCGATGTTGTAAAAATTATTTTGTTGCCAGGACCAACAGCAACAGCACCTTCTACAAAGACTATTTGTGAAAACCAGACCGCATCGCTAACGGCAACAGCAACAAATAAAAGTTCAACACTTTGGACTACCGCCGGGGATGGGACTTTCAATAATCCGGCCGCCCTTGCCATAGTTTACACTCCAGGGACTAATGACAAGTTAAATGGAGCTGTTATGCTAACTTTTAGTGCATTTCCAATAGCTCCATGCGGCACACCTGCCATAAAACAAACAACACTTACAATCAAAGGGATTCCAATACCCGATGCAGGGAATACAAATTTTCTTTGTCGGACAACTCCAAGTTCAAATTTGCAATTATACGGATCAGTGTCGAGCCCTGCAACTACACTTTGGAGTACCCTTGGCGATGGATATTTTAGTAATCCAAATATTTTAAGTCCATTCTATATTCCTGGAGCAAACGACAAAGCCGCAGGACAGTTCAGGTTAGTACTAAAAGCAAATGCCACACTTCCTTGCACTACCACTTTGTACAACACTGATACGTTACAGGTTTCGTTTATTGATAACCCAACCGCACAAATCATAACTCCAAACAATCAGGTAGTTTGCCAAACAACGGTTTTACAGCTTAGCGCAACAGCCAGCTCGTACAGTCAGGTTCAATGGACAACAAATGGTGATGGTACTTTTAGTTCGACAAGCACACTAACCCCGGTTTACACACCTGGTACCGCCGATATTACAAACGGAACTTCGGTAAAGCTTACATTACTGGTTTCACCAATTTCGCCATGTTTGGCAAATCCGCAACCATTTATTTCGGTTACCTTTAAACCGGCACCGGTTGCGAATGCAGGAAACGATGCAATCATCTGCCAGGGAATTACATTTCAACTGTCAGCAACCTCTCAATACTCATCAACCTTAGCCTGGGCTACATCAGGGGATGGCTCCTTTAGTTTTGCAAACATCCTTAATCCGGTTTATACTCCGGGAACCACGGATATTTTGGCAGGGATGGTAACTTTAACTTTAACTGCTTCGGCAGTTTCTCCGTGTTTGGTAGCTTTTTTCGATGCGATGATTTTAAAGTTTAACAATCCAGAAGTTTTAACCAATCTGGTTGATCAGGATTTGAACCTTGGTGAAGATTTATTATTATCGTTTTCGTTACAAAATGCTGCTCCCGGAATTTATTCCTGGTATCACAACGGATTTTTGATCGAAAACGAGAATATGTATCAGTTGTCTGTCCAAAATGTTTCGCCATCAGATGCCGGCCAATATTTTGCAGTTTTCGAGAATGATTGTGGGGAAGTTAAAAGCGACACTGCCTTCATAAAATTGTTTGAGGCAACCACGATGCAGATTAATCTGCAGCAAGGCTGGAGTGGAATTTCATCATACCTGCAACCCGATGTTCCCGACATGGATTCGGTTTTTGAAGCTGTACTCGAAAATGTTAGCGTTGTGTCTGATCAGTACGATATTTTCTGGCCATCGCAAAATATCAACACGTTAGGTGATTGGTCGGTTTCAAAAGGGTACAAAATAAAAATGAATACTGCTGATACATTGATTATTTCAGGAAAAATCCAGTATCCTTCATCTTCATTTAGTATTCCTGATGACTGGTCATATTTGCCTGTAAATAGTGTTTGCCCGGTTAAAGTTGCTGATATTTTTAAAAAGGACAGCAGTAATATTTTTATGATTAAGGAAATTGCCGGCTGGAGGGTGTATTGGCCTGAACAGCAGGTTTATTCTCTCGAATGGTTGATTCCTGGTGAGGCTTATGAAATTTTAAATGCTGGTGCAACTTCGATCGAAATCAGCTATCCGGAGTGCACATCTTTTAAAAATAGTACAGGTCAGTCAAATGCTGAAATTGCTATCGAAAGCCCCTGGAATGAGGTTAATTATTCATCTTCTTCACAGATATTTGGCTTCACTGCCGAAGCTCTGGAAGGTTTTGAATTGGACGATGTAATCGGTGCTTTCGACCAAATGGATCGAAATGTTGGGATTGTCCGTATCACAAATTTCGGCACAACAATGGCACTTGCTGCTTTTATTGACGATGAAATGACCAATGAGAAAGATGGGATGCAGATTGGCGAAGAAGTCGTATTTAAAATGTACCGGCCATCAACACACGAAGTTTACAATCTTGATGTAACTTATTCTTCAAATTCGCCTTTGGCAGGAAAATTCGCTGTAAATGGCATTTCGCTTATCCAAAAAGCGGAGTTTAAATCAACATCCATTGGCTTTACAGGAAACTCTGATAATTTGAAACTGAATGTATTTCCAAACCCGGTTTCGGGTGTTTTGAATGTTTCAATCAGCAGCGATCGGAAAATTGATGGAACAATCCTGCTCTTCAATTCAGCCGGACAGAATAGTTTTAAGCGTACCTTCAGCCATAACACCGGAATCACAAACCAGCAATTCGATCTTTCGGGTTTACAAAAAGGTGTTTATTATTTAAAACTGGTTTCGGATAAGATTTTAAAAGTCGAAATGATTATTGTAAAATAAGGAAATGTGGGACTAATTTTGGTTTGACCACCGAAGTTTAACATCCAAGTTTGGACGTCGACATTCGGCAGTCATCAGATTAAAGTGGGCGGTAAAGCGTGATATTAGCCATTTTGGCAAAACACGCTTTACCGCTCACTTTTGTTTTCGGGTTATTGCTAAACCTTCATTTTCTGCCATTTGCCCGATTTGATGTAAAAATAGGATAGAAGCCCTAACACGGCACTATAAACAAATTCTGAAGTCCAGATTACCGGAAGTGATGCCCGGGCGATAAAAGTGATGTAATAAACGTAAACTACATAAATTACAATTGCAGCAATTTCGATGCTTAGCGCGGCTTTGGTGTTGGCGGTTCCTGAAACTCCGCTAAACCAATTAACTGCAAGTGCCAAAGGCAAAAGCGCCGAAATTACCACATAAAAAACCGGCCTTGTTCCATCCACCAGTTCCGGGGTTG
>CAIYZW010000972.1 GCA_903930725.1 uncultured Bacteroidota bacterium | reverse complement strand
GAAGCACGTCATTGTTTCAAAACCATGCCGACATCGCCAACAAATATAAAAGCAAGTACCAGTATATTTTAGTCGACGAGTTCCAGGATGTTAACAATCTGCAGGTTGACCTGATCAAACTTTTGCTCACCGAACAAACGCAATTATTTTGCGTAGGCGACGACTGGCAAAGCATTTACGGCTTTCGGGGGTCAAATGTCGGGTACATTATTGATTTTGAAAATCATTTTCCAAACGCCAGAATTATCAAGCTCAATCTCAATTACCGAAGCACGCAAAACATTGTAGGCGCAAGCAACGAAGTTATTAAACACAATAAATTCAAGGTCGAAAAGGAGATTCATTCTTCAAAAAAATCGGAACATAAAATTGTTGTTTTTGCCGGTAACAGCGAGGAAGAGAATATTCAGTTCTGTGTTGATAAAATCAAAGAACTCCAAAAAGATGGGCTGACAAACGAAGACATTTTATTCCTTTATCGCCGGACACACATGTTCAGACCAGGCACTTATTCGGTTAAACCTTCGTATTATTATACATTTTACAAAGAAGGGATAAAAGTTCAGGCAAAAACAATTCATGCCGCCAAAGGCCTTGAGGCAAAAGTGGTTTTTATCCTTGGTTTAACCGAGGGCAGCGGTGGTTTTCCGGATATCTGGTTAGAAGACCGGATTTTTCAGGTCATCAAAAAAGCAAATCATGATTTACTTTTAGAAGAAGAACGGCGCCTCTTTTATGTGGCCATCACCCGTGCCAAAGACAAACTTTTCCTGATGACAGAAAAGGGTAATGAATCAAGTTTCTTAAAAGAGATACCAGAAATTTTTACAGTAAAAACAAATAAATCAATAAAATCGGTTGTTGAGAAAGTAATTACTTGCAGGAAATGCTTTAGCCAGCTCGAAAAGCTTTGGGTTGTTTGTCCGTATTGCGGGAAGAAAACGGAGGAATAATTGGATCACATAATTACAAATCTGTAATTCTTTTATTGAAATAATCCACTAAACCTGCTTCATTTCTGATAAATGCTAAATTTGTGACAAAACTTTGTTGCTCAATTATGTTGTTTTAAGTATTGGATTATTATGACTGCACGGAAATATTTTGTGATCTGTCTTGTTGTTTTGAATCTCTTTAGCTTTGCCCAGGGCTGGCAGCCGGCAGGCGATAATTTTAAAATCGAATTGAACGAAAAAACTGATCAACCAGGGGTTTTCGGCGGCCATTTACACACAAACCACCGACGTTGAGATCGAGATAAACGGCTTGATGACGTATGACCGGAAAGTTGTGAAAATGGACGAAGCCCGAATCAAAAAAGCAAATCGGGAAGTTTGTAATTGGTTAGATAGATAATCGGAAATATGAAATTGAACGTAAGAATTTTATTCGCTGTCTTGGTTTTGCTGATGGCTGTTTTTCCGGCCAGGGCGCAAAAATCGAACGAAACTGGCAATTTGTACATCACCAACCGCGCGCCACTTGTCCCTCAAAAGTTTATCCCGTTGCCGCTTGGCGCGATAAAACCGGAAGGTCATTTATTAAGGATGCTCCAACTTCAGCGCGACGGTCTTACCGGAAATCTCGACAGCATTTATAAATTGGTTTGTGGGACCGATAATGGCTGGCTCGGTGGAGGTGGCGACTGCTGGGAACGCGGCCCTTATTGGATTGATGGACTGATACCATTAGCCTACATCCTCGATGATCCGGCACTTAAAGCCAAAGCACATATCTGGGTCGAATGGGCAATCAAAAACCAGCGTCCCGACGGATATTTCGGGCCTTATCCTTTAAAAGATGGTTTCACCAAAATTAAAGGAACACAACAAACCAGAAGTGAAGACTGGTGGCCCAAAATGGTGATGTTGAAAGCCCTGATGCAATATTACACCGCCACCGGCGATGAACGCATTATTAAGCTGATGACAGATTATTTTAAATACCAGTCGAAAATGCTTCCACAGTTTCCTTTGAACAACTGGACCTGGTGGGGACAACAACGCGGTGGTGATAATCTTCAGGTGGTTTTGTGGTTGTACAATGTTACAGGCGATAGTTTTCTTCTCGAACTTGCCGAAGTGATCCATCAGCAGACTTATGACTG
Organism: uncultured Bacteroidota bacterium; assembly: GCA_903930725.1. Lineage (GTDB taxonomy): Bacteria > Bacteroidota > Bacteroidia > Bacteroidales > 4484-276 > CAJATL01. The sequence continues at coordinate 1,535 of CAIYZW010000972.1, read as the reverse complement.
GACAACCACATTTACCGACAATTCGTTCAGAAAAGCAAATCCTTATGCCGACTTTCATTGTGTAAATGTTGCCCAGGGACTCAAAGCCCCGGTGATGTATTACCAGTTAAATGGTGATGAAAAATATAAAAACGCTGTTCGCGAAGGCCTGGCTGCTTTGCACGATGTTCATGGTTTTGTAAACGGCATGTATGGCGCCGATGAAGCACTTCACGGAAACGACCCAACCCAAGGTTCCGAGTTTTGCTCGGCGGTGGAAATGATGTATTCCTTCGAAAGTATCCTGCCTGTAACCGGCGATCTTTTATATGCTGATTATCTCGAAAAACTCGCCTACAATGTTTTGCCTACCCAGGCCGACGATGATTTCCTGCGGAAACAATATTACCAACAAGTAAATCAGGTGCTCGTTACCGATGATCACCGACATTTCGATTGTGACTATTTAAGCAGCAATGTTTTTGGGACAACTTCCGGGTATCCGTGTTGCCTCACCAACATGCACCAGGGATGGCCAAAATTTGTTCAAAACCTCTGGTATGCCACCGCCGACAATGGCCTGGCTGCTTTGGTTTACGGGCCTTCGAGGGTAAAAGCAAAGGTTGGTGAAGGTGTTGAGGTAGAATTCACCGAACAGACAAATTATCCTTTTTCGGATAAAATCGAATTCATCTGCAAAACCAAAAATGCCGGGAAATTCCCGCTTTACCTCCGTATTCCTGAATGGTGCGCCGAAGCAACCATTCAAACCAATTCCGAAACAAAAATCACTGCAAAAGGTGGTGGGGTGGCTGTTGTAAATCGTCGGTGGAATGAAGGTGATGTGGTAACGCTTCTGCTTCCGATGAATATCCGTTTGTCGCGCTGGTTCGAAAGCTCGCTGGGAATTGAGCGCGGGCCACTGGTTTATGCGCTTAAAATTGAGGAAGACTGGAAAGAAAAGACAGCTCCCGACCGTGATGATACCTTTTGGGAGGTTACACCGCTTTCGGCATGGAATTATGGAATTCCAAAAAAAGTGATTGATAGCTTAGATTTTACTGTAAAGGTTAACGATACAGTAGATTTGATGCCGTGGAATCAAAAAAATGCACCAATCAGCATAACCACAAAAGGCAGGCAAATTCCTTATTGGGGTTTGTACGAAAATTCGGCAGGGAAAATCCCAAATTCGCCTTACCCTTACAGAGATATGGGCACGCCGCTCGAAAACATCATCCTGATACCTTATGGCTGCACTACGCTGAGGATTGCTGAATTTCCGGTTATTGACAGGAAGTAAACCGGTTTAGGCTACGGATCTTTATTCAGATGTTATTGGTTTTCCATCGTTTTGAATCGGTTCTAAAGTTTGGGTAGGCATTTCAAATGCAGCACAACATGGAGGAGGTAGTTTGATAAATGGTGGAGGTAGTTTGATAAATGAGGGTGCTTGTTTCCTAAATGGAGGTGCTTGTTTCCTAAATGAGGGTGCTTGTTTCCTAAATGAGGGTGCGAGTTTCCTAAATGGGGGTGCGAGTTTCCTAAATGGGGGT
>CAIYZW010000971.1 GCA_903930725.1 uncultured Bacteroidota bacterium | reverse complement strand
TTATGGGAATAGAAGTGTCAGCAAGATGGTCTGAAGTTCAACCCAATGGACCTGACAGCTTTGATTTTTCAATATTTCAGAACACCCTCGACAGAGCTGCAAAATACAAGAAACTAGTTAAAATAAGTATCAATGTAGGACCCGATTCACCTGATTGGTTATACACACATGGCGTGCCATTGGTTAAGGTAAACAGTAATAAGCCATATAAACATGATAAAAAATTCATTAATTACCCTTATTATGTTAGCGATGCCCACAAAAAATATTATTTTGAGTTGATCAATCAGTTTTCGCTTTTTCTACGTAATCAGCCGAAAGAAAAATTTGATTGCATTGCATTTGTACAGGTAAAAACCGGTGCAACTGGAGACGAAGAACCTTATAAAGGAGAAGCCAAAGAAGAACAATACAACATTGAAAAGAAAAATGAGTGGGAAAAGTTTCGTTTAGAGGCTTTTACCCAATTTAAAAAGTGTTTCAACGATGTAACAGATCGTCAAATTGTTTTGGTATTCAATCGTGTAGATCCTGACAAACAACCCATTGCATACAATTGGGTAATGAATGTCATCAATCCACAAATTGGATTTGGAATAAAAGGGGGAGCTTTTAACAGGGGTCATCATTTATCAGGTGAGCAATCTTTCAAAGAGCAATGGACACCTTACCTCATCAATCCGAAAGGAATGAAATTGTTTTCAGCCGCCGAAATGGATGAATCGTGGAATAAACCGATATTCAATATCAACCGGGAATTAGGTTTTTATTGGGCAGCGATGAGTGCAATAAATACAGGTGTTTCATCAACTAATATGCAAAAAAATGCGGTAAAATACGGATATGAGCATAAAGAAATTAGTGATATTTTCAGAATGTATAATAAGTATTCGCAACAGGTATATCCTGCAACTGCCACTGCTGCAATATCTGTGTTTCACGAAGGTCTTAATGCAGCCGACACAGTAAAATTTCCTGAGAAAATTTATGGAAAAGCGAGTGAAAAAAATCTAACCCGCTACGAAAATATTTGTAAAGCTTATGCCTCGAGAGGTGCTCGAATTGATGATTTAGAGGCAGTAACTGTAGGACAAGTAAACCAACGGGAAAGACAGACTGGATATAATGATGCGGGTTGGGATATTGCAGAGGGGAATTACGAACGTTTTTTAACCCAAATAAAACCAGACGAAACATCCATTGGACTTTTCAGGGTAAGAGGTACTATTGATGAGAATTCCTCCAAATACGATCGCTTTGCACGTTCGTTTGAAAATGCAACAGGTAAAAATACCATGTATTTCAAATTTGATGACGAAATGTTTGTGGATTCAAAACCTGAAAGCCTTACTTTTAAAATTACATGGCTCGATAAAACTGCTAGTTCTACGTGGTCGTTGAACTATAACAAAGGCGGAAAAAAAATGAAATCTGCGCTGAAGGTTAAAGGTATTGGGGATAATAAATGGAAAACAGAAACTATTACTATCAAAAGTCCTATCGTAAATGGAAAAGGAAAATTCGGTTCTGATTTTATGTTGATTAATACCGATAAGAAAGATGACATTTTCAATGGTATAGAAGTGGATATTACGCGAAAAAAATAAAAAAAATTCAACAGCATGATACATTCAATTTTAAAAACTACTCAGTATAGCCTGGCTTTGGCGGGTGTATGTTTATCGGCTAATGCAGTAAGCCAAACCAAACGGCCCAATATATTGGTGATTATGGGCGACGATATTTCGCGCAACAGCATGGGTGTTTATGGTAGTAAATATATTAAAACTCCAAACTTCGACCGAATTGCCAATGAAGGTGTGATGTTTACAAATGCTTATGTTTGTAATCCAAAAAGTTCGCCTTCTAGAGCTTGTTTCCTAACAGGTCGATATTCTTGGCAACTCGAAGAAGCAGCAAATCACATTCCTGTAATGCCCGAAAAATTTACTTTCTATCCAACTGAGTTAGAAAAGACCGGATATGATATTGGATTTACCGGAAAAGGTTGGGGACCCGGAGTATTTTATGGTGAACACAATCCTGCAGGTTGGGAATACAATGATATTTCGTTAACACCACCTACAAAAGGCATCAGCAAAAAGGATTATGCATCAAATTTCGAAGCATATTTAAAGAAATTAGACAAAACTAAACCATTTTGCTTCTGGTTTGGTACGCATGAAGCACATCGTAAATACGAAAAAGATTCTTACAAAAAAGCTGGAATAGATTTGAATTTAATCAATGTTCAGGAGTTTTTTCCTGACAATGAGTTGGTTCGTGGCGATTTAGCAGATTATGGGGTTGAGGTTGAATACCACGACATGATGATAGGAAAAGCTT
>CAIYZW010000970.1 GCA_903930725.1 uncultured Bacteroidota bacterium | reverse complement strand
TCACCAAAAAAAAGAACTAAAAACCAACGAAAAGCCGGAATCCATTAAACAGGAAAGGTTTCCTGAAACAGGATAAAACCGGACACTCTTTCCTTTTCCTCAAAAATTTTTTAAAAAAAATTTGTACATCAAAAAATAGTAATATTTTTGCATCCTGGACGTTCAGTATGTTTTATTATGAATGACACAAGAGAATTTATTATTGACCAGGCTCATGGCCTGTTTTTAAACCGAAGCTACGAAGCTGTTTCAATTAACGACATCAGCAAAGCCATCGGTTTTACAAAAGGCGCACTTTACCATCATTTCAGGAATAAAGAGGATCTCTTTAAAGCTGTAATTGATAAATACCTGAAAATTTACGGACTTACCACGGTTAACATGAATGTTTCGCTGGCCGAACATATCCAGCAGGTGGTGGAACACTCCAAATTACTTGTAAAAAACATTTTTGCCGAAAGCCAACCTTTTGTTCCGGTTAATTATCTGTCCCTCTTTATTGATGCCTTCAGGCATTATCCCGACTTTTTTAACGAAAAAAAACAACTTTTCCAGACCGAAATAGAGCATATAAAAATTATCATGGACAATGCCATCAAAACAGGCGAAATCAGGCAGGATATTGATACTTCGATAATGGCAATGAATTTTTTTTCGATTACACTTGGCATTGCCGCCAATATTTTCCGCAATGAATCGCCTGAGTCGGCGGCAAATCTATTCACATTGCAAATGAATGCTTTATATGATGTTTTGAAAAAATAATCCGGAGAGGCATGTTTGGCCAGCTGAACACACTTAAATACTGGTGTGTTTTTTATTCGGCGCAAACATACCGGTCGTTTAGTACGTAAATAGTAAAAACATAAATTTAACCGATTTTATATGAAAAGATCATTCTTCTTAATTGCGATTACAGCAGTAATTTTAATGGGTTGCGGCAACAAAAAAACTGTCGAAAAAACAACCGAACCGCGCGTAAAGGTAAGTACGGCAAAAGTACTTTTAGTAAAAAACGCCCATAATTTTAGTTATAGCGGGACCATTGAGGCCTTCCAGACCATTCCGCTGAATTTTAAAACACCAGGCACCGTCGAGAGAATTCATGTCGAGGTTGGCGATCAGGTTAAAAAAGGTCAGTTGCTTGCAACGATTGATAATTCGGATATGCAAAACGTTCATAATACGATGGTTGCCAAATACGAACAAGCCCAGGATGCTTACAATCGTCTCAAAAGCGTGTACGATCAGGGTAGCCTGCCGGAGATTAAATGGGTGGAGATGCAATCGAACCTTGAGCAGGCAAAGTCGGCTTATGAGCTTTCCAAAAACAACCTCGAAAAATGCAATTTGCTCGCTCCGGTTGGTGGCTTTATCGGCAGCCGCAATATCGAGCCGGGACAATCTTCGCTGAGCCTTTCCCAATCAGCCATCGAAATTGTAAAGATCGAAACCGTTTATGTTAAGATAGCCATTCCCGAAAATGAAATCTCTAAAATTAAAAAAGGCCTTAAATCGAAAATTACGGTCCTGGCTTTAAACGATAAACAATTTGAAGGGGTTGTATCAAACGTTAGTCCCGTGGCCGATGCAATTTCCCGCACTTACACAGCAAAAATTCTGGTAAACAATTCCGGATTCGATCTCAAACCAGGGATGGTGTGTGATGTTTCGCTCAATCCTGACTCGGAAACTTCGGCATTGGTGGTTCCTTACAAAGCCGTAAGCAAGGGAAGCAACGGCGAACCTTACGTTTTTGTGGTTATGCCCACCAACACCGTTAAAAAGCAGACGATAACCGTGGGGCGCTATTGCGAAGATGGAATTGTGGTTTTAACCGGCTTAATCGAAGGCCAAATAATTGTTAGCCAGGGTTGCGAAAAATTATCTGATAACACTTTAATCCAGTTATAAAATGCGGCACAAAAAATTTGAAGTTATTGGCGGAGCTATGAGGAATCATAATATCGTCATCATAATTTCGGTGGTGTTTATGATCATCGGAGCTATCGCTTTGATAAAAATGCCACGCAACGAGTTTCCTCAATTCACAATCAGGCAGGGCGTTATTGTTGGGGTTTATCCGGGCGCAACCTCGCAGGAAGTTGAAGATCAGCTTACCCGGGTTGTTGAGAATTACATTTTTGGTTATAAAGAAGTTAAAAAGGCCAAAACGTACTCTCACTCAAAAGAGGGCATTATGTACATTTTTGTCGAACTAAATGATGGTGTTAAAAACGCCGATCAGTTCTGGTCGAAACTGAAGCATGGGCTAAGTGAGCTAAAAATGACACTTCCCACGGGCGTTCTGGCGCTGTTTGCCAATTCCGACTTTGGCGACACTTCGGCTTTGCTCATCACTTTATCGTCAGAAATCAAGAGTTATAAAGAGCTGGAAATGCAGTTGAAGCGGCTCGAAACAGAGGTAAGAAAAATACCGGCCACGTCAAAAATGAAGCATTTCGGGTTACAAAAAGAAAAGATTTTTGTAAACGTAAAACCCGGACTGCTCAACGAATATAATATCAAAACCCTTACCTTGCTGGGGTCTTACCAGTTGAACGGGATGGTAAATTATGCCGGGACGCTCAAGGACGGCAATAACAACCTTCCGGTGCATTTGCCGGCAAGTTTTGAATCGGAAAAAGATTTGGCCGACCAGATTGTTTACTCTGACCCTATGGGAAATGTGGTGAGGCTTAAAGATATTGCAACCATCGAGCGCCGTTACGAAGATCCCGAAAACTACATCAGGCAAAACGGCAAAAAAACAATCTTGCTTTCGCTTGAAATGCAGCCTGGAAACAACATTGTGGAATATGGCGAAGAAGTCGAAAAAGCCATTGCTTCATTTCAGAAGACCTGCCCGGAGGACATCACGGTTGCTAAAATTTCGGAATTACCAAAATATGTAAAAAATTCGGTAAACGATTTTATGAAGGAATTCTTAATTGCAATTATTGCCGTTATCATGGTTACGATGTTGCTTTTGCCCCTAAGAGTGGCTTCGGTAGCTGGAATAACCGTGCCGATTTCGGTTCTTCTTACACTTGCGTTTCTTTATTTTTTTGGTGTCGAACTACACACCGTTTCCCTGGCTTCGCTAATTCTTGTACTGGGGATGATCGTTGATAATTCCATCGTGATTATTGATAACCATGTCGAAAACATTGATCGTGGAATTTCGGCCTGGCATGCTGCCATAAAAAGTGCAAAAGAGCTGTTCGTGCCCATTCTCACAGCCACCCTTGCGATTATTGTAACCTACGTTCCGCTTGGTTTAATGGTGCCGGGCACGGCCGGAGAATTCCTTCAAACCATCCCGATTGTAGTAAGCACGGCTTTGATTGTTTCGATAATTGTAGCAACATTGCTGGTGCCTTACCTCAATTTTGTCTTCATTAAAAAAGGATTAAAAAATACCGGCAATACAAAAAAAGGCAAATCATTTTTAGACTGGCTTCAGGGCTGGTTTGATATTACGCTCGAGAAATCCTTTAAATATCCAAAACTTGTGATTGGTTCGGGCGTTGTCCTCATTATAATTGCCGGAATATTGCTCAAAAACACCGACCAGCAATTGTTCCCGGAGATGGAACGAAATCAGTTTGCTGTCGAAGTTTACCTCCCCACAGGAGCATCGCTGGAAAGCACTGCAAAAGTGGTGGACAGCGTCGAAAACCTGCTGATTAAGGACAAACGAGTTACCAACGTTACCAGTTTTATTGGAACAAGTTCGCCGCGGTTTCAGGTTGCTTATGCCCCAAATATGCCGTCGCCAAATTACGGCCAGTTGCTCATCAACACAATTTCCGATAAAGCCACACGCGAAATCGTGAACGATTACAGCGCTGAGTATGCCGATAAGTTCGAAAACGCCCATGTTAAGTTTAAAATACTGGCGCTTCAAATGAATAAAGCATCCGTTGAAGTGCGGATTACTTCCGATTCGGTAAAAGATATCCGGGCTGTTGAAGCGCAGGTTAACAACATTCTTAAAAAAACGCCACACATTGCCTGGGCACGCACCGACTGGGACCAACAGCAACAAGCCATAAAAGTTAACCTCGACCGCGACAGGGCAAACAGAATGGGTTACGCCAAAGGATTGGTGGCAACGTCAATCCTGGTTGGACTGAACGGCGTTCCGCTAACGACCATCTGGGAAGGCGATTACCCGGTTGAAGTGATGCTTTCGCAGGAATCATCTGATACAATCAGCATTAAAACACTACAGGACCAGTATATCACATCACCTTTAAGTTTTTCGGCCATGCCGCTGCGATCGTTTGCAAGTTTCTCGCCCGAATGGACCGACGGAACCATCGTTCACCGCAATGGCTCGCCAACACTGACCATCTTTATTGACAACGACAAGTCGGGTGTTGCTTCAAAAATATTTGATGAAATCAGGCCTCAGATTGACAATTTGCCGCTTCCCGAAGGAACTTCGGTAAGTTATGGTGGCGATTACGAAGGCCAGGTGGAGGTTTTTACACCAATGACCATCGCGCTTGGTTTGAGCATTGTTCTCATTTTCTTTATCCTTTTGTTCCAGTTCAAAAAAGAAAAACTTTCGCTGCTCATAATGTCGTCCATGTTGCTCACGCTTCCGGGAGCTGCCATCGGATTAAAACTGATGGGTTATCCTTTCAGCATTACCGCTTTTGTAGGTATTTCGAGCCTTTGCGGGATGGTTGTCCGTAACGGAATTATTCTTATTGATTATGCCCGCGAATTGCACGAAAAGTTTAAAATGTCGGTGCATGATGCAGCTATTGCCGCCGGAAAACGCCGAATGAGACCAATTTTTTTGACCTCTGCGGCAGCCTCGGTAGGCGTTATTCCGATGATCATAAGCCGTTCGCCACTTTGGGGGCCGCTGGGTACCGTAATTTGTTTCGGATTATTGTTTGCGATGGTGCTTACACTTTATATCCTTCCGGTGATGTATTCGTTGGTTTATAGCGACAAACCAAAATCTCAGCGCAAGGCAAAACCCGCAATTCCGACAAAACCTTTGATTCTGCTGGTTTTCGTTACCACATTTTTTACTTTAAATACCCAGGCCCAGGTCCTCAATCTTGATTCGTGTAAATATTATGCGTTACAAAATAATAAGCAAATCATTGATGCCCAATACGGAGTCAACGAATCGGAACAGGTTAAGAAGGACGCCTTTACCAACTTTTTTCCCAAAGTAAATGCACAAGCTGGAGCCATGCGCTCGAACAAGTATTTTTTGGATATGAAATTCCCTGAAATGAATTTGCCCGTTTACGACGGCAACCCGGCAAACATTGGAACAGCCACGAACTTTGCCTATTTTCCCGGCATGGAAATTAAAATGCTCAATTACACAAATGCAGGAGTTATAGCGGCTACCCAGCCAATTTATGCTGGTGGCCGGATAAGATCGGGTTATGAGCTGGCATCGCTCGGCAAAAACATCAAAGAACAGGCATTAACACTCACCACCCAGGAAGTGCTTGTTAAAACAGAAGAATATTATTGGACGCTGGTGCTTCTCGAAGCAAAACGAAAAACCTTAACCAGCTACGAAAGCCTTTTGAACAATTTGCTCAAAGATGTTCAGGTTTCATTTAATGCTGGCTTGATCCAGAAAAGTGATCTGCTGAAAGTGCAGTTAAAAATCAACGAAATAAATGCCAGCAAGCTCCAGCTCGAAAACGGTATTTCGTTAACCAAAATGGCCCTTTGCCAGCATATCGGGATTACTTACTCCGAGCAGTTAAGCCTGCAGGACACAACTTTTAATATTGCTTCGCCGCAATTGTTCTTCGTCGAGCCCGACGTAGCCCTGCCAAATCGAACCGAATATCAGATGCT
>CAIYZW010000969.1 GCA_903930725.1 uncultured Bacteroidota bacterium | reverse complement strand
TGCCGAAAAAAGTGGTGAAGCCTCTTTTGCAATATTCTGAAGTTCATCTGTTGTAATAAGACCCTGAAGAATATTGAAAACCCTGCTTACATCGCCAAGCAGTTTTCCACTGAGGTCGAGCATTGCAACAGTATTTTCGAAAGTTGCCGGTTGTGGGTTACGACTAATAGCTTCTATCTCAGCTTTTTGTTTGTTGATGCCTTCTTTGATGGCTGGGATAAAATGCCCGTTTTTGATTTTACCGAAAGGCGGAACGTTAAAAGGCGTGTTGTACGCCGAAAAGAAAGGATTCATCTGATCATCCGTTTTAGTGGCAATTTCTGTCTGGCTGCTGGCCGACATAATAATGAGGCCGGTTGCTACGATAATTAAAAATACTTTTTTCACAAACATTTGTTTTAGTTAAGCGAATTGGTGAATTTATAAGGCGGCAAAGGTATAATTTTAGGAAAGATCGAAAAGTTTAATTCTTACCAAAAATTGAACGAGTGGTTAATCTTAATATCCGTATTTTTGGCACACAAAAATTTATCAGGTTGAATTTCACAAACCAACAATGAAGAAATATTTACTGAACAAACTTTCGAAGCACCTTGGTAAAGCTACGATGCTTGTATTTTTACTTTTCACGGGATTTTTGGCCAACTCACAAAGCTGCAATTACCTGCTTAACATGCACGACACCTACGGTGATGGTTGGAATGGCGGCCATCTGGAGGTATTTATCAACAATGTTTCTGTTGGAACTTTCGGTGCCACCGGCTTTGGAAGTACAGCAACTTTTCCGGTTAACACGGGCGATTTTATGGAGCTTTTCTATACACCCGGCGATTACGAAAGCGAAAATTCGTACCAGCTTTACGATCCTTTCTGGAATTTACTTTTTACTGATGGCCCAAATCCTCAGACTGGAACTGTGTTTTCGACAACAGGGAATTGCGAAGGAAACATCATTGCCGGAAATCATCCCTGCACAGCCCTGCAAATTGATACCGGCTGTTTTCTTGCCAACAATACTAGTATGCCAGGATCAGGTTTAAATCCGGGTTGCGCCAGTTTTGGGGGAGCTGATATCTGGTTTGCGCTACAGGTGCCGGCATCGGGTAATCTGAGTTTTGCGACCGACAATGGCGACCTGACAGATACTGGTTTAGCCGTCTGGACCGACACAACCTGTACAAACCTTCATTTTTTGGGATGCGACGACGATGCCGGCAACGGAAATTACTCCTTCCTTACATTAAACGACCTCAGTCCCGAAAAAACGCTCTACGTCCAGGTTTGGGGCTATGTAGGAGCCGCAGGAACATTCGAGATCTGTATTCACGACCTGGGCACTGTAACACTCGACAGCACCGAATTGCCCATTGTGATGATCAATACGCTGGGACAGACCATTGTTCAGGATGTAAAAATTAACGCGCTGATGGACATCAAATTCAATGGCCCAGGCAGCATTACATATTTAACCGACAGTTCCAACATTTACAGCGGCAATATCGGAATCGAAATCCGGGGAGCCACCTCAGCGGGTTATCCTCAAACTCCTTATGGCCTCGAAACACGCACTGCAGAAGGCTCAAACAACAATGTTCCGATTTTGGAAATGCCAGCCGAAAGCGACTGGGTTTTGTTATCAAATTTCAACGATCGCTCACTTATCAGGAATCCACTGGCTTTTAAGCTTTTTGGCGAAATGGGAAATTATTCTGTAAGGACAAGTTTATGCGAAGTACTTTTGGACAGCGCTTACAAGGGCATTTATGTTTTTGGCGAAAAAATTAAACGCGACAACAACCGCGTGGATATTGCCAAATTACTGCCTGCTGATACGCTCGGCGATGAACTCACAGGCGGCTATATGCTCCAGCAAAATTATTGGGATGCAAACAATAGTTTCCAGTCAAACTTTTCGCCTATTGATCATCCGGGTTTTGATGTTCATTTTGTTTACGAGTACCCCAAGCCGGATACTATCAATGCTCCGCAAAAAGCCTACATCGCCTCTTTTGTTGATAGCCTCGAAACCGCACTTTACAGCGCCAACTTTGCCGATCCGGTTAACGGATATCGTAAATATCTCGATGTAAAATCTTTTATTGATTATTTTCTTGTGAACGAGCTGTCACGCAACAACGATGGTTTTAAAAAGAGTGTTTTCTTTTATAAAGATAAGTTTTCGAATGGTGGTAAGATGAAAGCCGGCCCGGTGTGGGATTTTGACTGGGCGTGGAAAACCATGTATGGCTGTTCGATTTTCGAGAATTTTGATGGCTCAGGATGGGCGCATCATATCAACGACTGCCCCACGGATAATTATTCCTGCGGCTGGTACATCCGTATGTTGCAGGACAGCACCTTTACCCGCGAACTCCGCTGTACCTATGAAAGCTACCGGCAAACAATGCTCGACACCTCCTACATTTTTGCTTACATCGACAGTATCAGGAACCTTGTTCAATTTGCTCAGGCCCGACATTTCCAAAAATGGCCGATATTGGGAATCAGCGGACCAGCTCCCGAAGTTGGAGCAATTGCCACCACCTACAACGCCGAACTCGACACACTCAAAGCCTGGATTACTGTGCGCATGCAATGGCTCGATGCCAACATTCCGGGACTTTGCATGTCGGTAACTGATATTGGCGAACAGGCAAAATTATCTGGTAAAATAAATTTCTATCCCAACCCCACCTCGGGTGATATTACTTTTGAAGGATTTCCCGATAACGACGCCATTTTAACGTTAACTTTTTATTCTATTTCAGGAAAAATTACCGACCAGTTGGCGTTGCC
>CAIYZW010000968.1 GCA_903930725.1 uncultured Bacteroidota bacterium | reverse complement strand
TTGATTCAATTATTGACCGGGGGTTTTTTGTTTTAGTTTTACTCTGGCAACAAATGGAATTTTCCGGTAACTTTTTTAATAAGAGAACCAATTTAGCTCATGGTTTTCAAGCGAATGAGAATCCAAAAATTTACTTTTCTTTGTAAAAGCCGATATTACCGTGAATAAAAATATGGTTCCGTTCGACAGCCGGAATCCTTTCCAGACTTCCGGATTACGAATCGGAACACCGGCAATTACAACCCGTGGTATTAAAGAAGATAAAATGCCAGCAATTGTTGATATGATTGACCGCGTAATCAGCGACTTCGAAAACGAAAGCCTCATCTCCAGCGTAAAAGCTGAGGTAAACCAGATGATGTCGGTTTATCCGCTTTTTGCTTATTAACACCCGACATTTTTCCGGATAAAGATCGGAGTGTTTTTTTCGATGGTGTTTTATTTCTACTGCTTGAATTTCACGGTTGCAAGTGTCGGAGTAATTCCTTCCAGTTTTAATAATAAATGTACATTTGATCCTTAAAATGAAAAACTGTACAACATCTTTTATTCATGAACATTTTGGGGGGAAGCCGCTAATTTCAGGCATTCTCATCTTTATCATGGTACTTTTTGGGAGTATCGCTTCAATGAGCGCTCAGGAACCGACAGATAGTTTAATGAAATTGTTTAAGTCGAAAGATCTCTCTGAAAATGAAAAAGCACTGATTTGTGCCAAACTTGGCGAACAATATTTGACATTTAATGTTGATTCGGCGCTGCATTTTGCCTGGAAAGGCCTTGAAGTTTCTCTGAGGAACAATTTCATCAAAGGCCAGTTTCAAAATTACATGGCTTTGGGAAGTATTAAACGTAAAATGGATGATCTTGACGAAGCCGAAAAATTCTATTTAAGTGCCAAAGACCTGATAGATGAAACAATTGAACCAAGGGATGTCATTGGCTTGTACCTTGGACTGGGAAATGTGTACGGCATGCAAACCGACCTGTACCGCGCTCAGGATGCTTTTTTTACAGGTTTACAAATCGCCGAAGAACATAACGACAGCCTTTACCTGCCCAGGTTTTATAATAACATTGCCATCATTTATGCCAGGCTCGAAGATCATAAGAAAAGCCTTCAGTATTATTCAAAAGCGTTGGAATTATTTGAACATTTGAAAGATCCTTACTTTATCGGAAATACATTAAACAACATTGGCGATATTTACTCGCAGATCGGTAAAAATGACAGTGCCTATTTATATCTGAATAAGGCCCTCAAAATTGAAAAACAGATTTCGAATTATTATGGGCTCACCAACACATATTCAAACCTTGGGGATATAGCATTTTCGGAAGGCAGGGCTTTAGATGCGCTCGAATTATTTGAGAAATCGCAAAGCGCGGCTGATAGTTTGTTTGATGATTTTTGGGGATCCCGTCCCTATATTTTCGCAGCGGTTTACAAACATAAGGGAGATGCCTACTTCCAACTCAAAGATTATCCAAAAGCACTTAAATATTTTCATCTCGCATTATCTGACGCAACAGCGTCATCAAATCTTGAAACCGCGACCTATGTATCACAAAAACTGGCTGATCTTTTTCATCTGCAGGGAAATAAAGACAGCGCCTATTTTTATTATAAAAACTTCACTGCGCTTAACGATAGCCTGTTAAGAATAAAAAAGGACCAAAAAATCACCGAATTAACGCTCCAATACGAATTTGACAAAGAGCGGAAACAGCAAAAGCTCGAAAGTGAACTTCTCCAGGCAAAACACAATCGTATCGAACTCATCTATTTGCTGGCAATCATCAGTGCAGTTGCTTCACTTCTGATTATTGCCTTCCTGTATATTTTACAGAACAACCGGATGCGTAGGAAAAACCTCGAACAAAAAATGAATTTGCTCGAAAGGGAAAAACTGTCGAAAGAACTCGATTTCAAAAACAAAGAACTTACCACCAATGTGATGTATTTGCTCAAAAAGAATGAATTCATTTCGGCCATATCCAATAAACTAAAAAACACAAATCAGGGGCAAAAAGATAATGATGAAACGGTAATAAATAATGTTATTTCGGAGCTTGATAAAAGCATTACTCAGGATACCTGGACGGAATTTGAGGTTCGTTTTCAGGAGGTACATGTTGACTTTTATAACAGCCTCAGCAGACAATTTCCTGACCTTACCCCCAATGAACTCAGGCTTTGTGCTTTTCTGCGACTGAACATGACCTCAAAAGAAATTTCAGCCATAACCTACCAGTCTTCCGAAAGCCTTAAAACAGCACGTTACCGTTTACGCAAAAAACTCGGTTTAGACCGCGATGAGAACCTGATCGCCTATCTTACTCAATTATAGTTTTTTAAGTGCTGTTTTAAAACAGCCAATTTTGGTTGTCCACTTTTTGTTACCCTCAAAAATCAGGGTGATGCCTTAATGTTACCGCAAAAATTAGTTTATCAGATTATAGAAATATTTCTTTGTGATGAATTTTAAAGTTTTCTATTCACATCAAAAGATTGTTGCTTAAATTATGGAACCTGCCGAAAATAATATTGAAACCGGAACGGATTCAAAAATTGATGAAATCATCGAACGATCGAATATTCAGAGCCAAATCTTAAAAAAGGTTCTGACAGAATTAAACAACAGGTCAAAGTTGCTTGAATCCGAAAAAGTTAAGCCTTCCAAAAAGAGCAAAAAATGAGATCGAAAATTATTTTTCATCATAAATAAATTTCTAAACAATTAAATATGAATATTATGCAAACAAAATTACTTAAACTAAGCCTATTGGCATTTTGCTTGTCTATTGTCATTAGCTCAATGGCACAGCAAAGTAAAAATTTAAAACGCGGTGAGAACCAGGAAACCACAATCACTAAAAATAACGCTCCTAAGGGTTGGCATAAGTCAATTGATGAGGTGGTGTTTTACGAAGATTTCTCTGCAGGATTGGATGCCTGGACGGTGCTTGGAGAAGGATTGGAAAATTGGGGAATAGCACAAACAAACAAGGCTGGTGGGACAATACCTGAAGTGGCGATGAATTGGAGTCCTGCTTTTGTGGGAACATCCAGATTGGTTTCACCTGTTATTAATACCAGCGGATATTCCCAACTGAGTTTGTCGTTTTTACATTTTGTCGATTCGTATGCGTTTAATACCGGATTTTGGGTAGGCGTGGAGACAACGAGTGATGGTGGTGCAACCTGGAACCAGGTTTGGGAATTAAATTGGCTGACCGGTGAAAACTACAATGCTTTTGAGGTATTGATAGTAAATACACCAGATATCGGTTCAGCAAATTTCCAGTTCTGTTTTAAATTTGAAGATGACAGCTACCAGATAGACGCATGGAATATTGATAATGTGACGCTTGGTGAACAGGCCTCTTTTGATGTTACACCGCTTTCCATTTCCGGATTTGAAAACCTCATCCATGAAGGAGATGTTGTAAATATTTCTTCTGAGATCGTCAACTATGGGTCTGAAATCGTATCATTTGATGTGATTTTTGAGATTTATGAAGGTTCAAACATTGTTTTCTCATCTACAAAATCAGTATCAAACCTTGCTTTTGGTGAACCAGACACTATTGCTTTTGATCAATGGACTGCAGTTATGGGTTTCTATACAGCCTCTGTTACCACATTGCTTCCGGGTGATGAGAATCCGGATAACGACCAGATTGAACACGCTTTCCCGGTGGTAGATGCCAATTGGTATTGTGTACCTGCCGGAGACTGCTTTTCTGCAGGTGGTTTTATAACTGGTTTAACTGACTTTGCTTTTGCAGGAATTGAAAACAATGACAGTGGTTGTAGTGATAATGGGTATGGTGTTTTCACAAATCTGGAAGGAACCGCTGAGATCGGTTCTGATTATGTTGCTATTGTGGCCGTAGGTTTTCAGGCTCAATTTGTAAGTATATGGATCGATTTGAATCAGGATATTGAATTTACACCTGATGAACTGGTAGTAACCGATTTTGAAATGGCAACGGGCGGTGTTTTTTACGAAATCCCCATCACAATCCCGGGAAATGGTTTACCTGGTGCTACCGTCATGCGTGTTGGGTCATGCTTTTTGCAACCTTCATCTCCCGATCCATGTGCTAATCTTTGGGCA
>CAIYZW010000967.1 GCA_903930725.1 uncultured Bacteroidota bacterium | reverse complement strand
CTCAAAAAATTAATCATGAATAATTTCACCTATCACAATCCTACCAAAATTATTTTTGGAGAAGGTACCATTGCCACCATTAGCCACGAAATCCCAAAAGATGCACGCATTTTAATGACCTTTGGCGGAGGTTCGATAAAAGAAAATGGTATTTACGAACAGGTAAAAAATGCACTCAAGGCCTTCACCTTGTTTGAGTTTGGTGGCATCGAAGCCAACCCGCAGTATAGCACACTCATGAAAGCCGTTGATCTTTGCCGTACCGAAAATATCAGCTTTATCTTAGCTGTCGGCGGCGGTTCGGTGCTCGATGGATCAAAATTTATTGCTACAGCAGTATTTTTTGAAGGCGAACCCTGGGACATCCTCGAAAAGAACGCCAAAACGAGCAAGTTTGTGCCTTTGGCAGCCGTCCTTACTTTGCCTGCCACTGGCTCCGAAATGAACGGGTTTGCGGTAATTTCCCGTAAGGAAACCGGTCAGAAATTAGCTTTCGGGAGGCCGCCTTTTACCAATCCAAAATTCTCGATGCTCGATCCGGCAGTTACAAAAACGCTTTCGCCACGTCAGCGCGGAAACGGGGTTGTGGATGCATTTATCCACACCACCGAGCAATACATGACTTTTCCTTCAAACAGCCCTGTTCAGGATCGTTATGCCGAAGCCTTGTTGAAAACCCTCATCGAGGTTGGACCTGTTTATTTTACTGAACCCGAAAATATGGAAGCGGCCAAAAACCTGATGTGGGCTGCAACCATGGCGCTCAATGGAATTATTTCGTGTGGCGTTCCGGTTGATTGGGCAACACATTCGATCGGGCACGAACTCACGGTTCTTCAAGGCATTGATCATGGCCGGACTTTGGCCATTGTTTGGCCGGGAATGATGCGTGTGATGCGCGACACCAAACGCGAAAAACTACTTCAGTTTGCCTGCCGCGTTTGGGGAATTACGGATGGAACAGATGACGAAAAGATTGATACAGCAATTGCAAAAACTGAAGAATTTTTCCATTCGGTGGGCGTTCCCACGAGGTTAAGCGATTATCAGCTTGGAAAAGAGGTGATTGGAAAAGTTGTCGAAAATCTGAAAAAAAATGGCTTCACGGCACTTGGTGAAAAAAGACTGGTGACTCCGGAAAAGGTCGAGGAAATACTTTTGGACAGGTTATAAAAGGGATTTCTCCAAATAAAAACAAGCGTACCATGAACTCAAAACTTCTTTATGTTTTTGCCTTTATTTTCTTACTCAATTTCACCATTGCTTGCGACAGACCGGCTTGTGAAAACTCAAATCCGGTTTTTGAGAAATTTTCTCCGGAAACAAAACAGTATAAAGATGAGTTAGTCAGGCAGTTAAACCGCATCGAAAACATCAAATTAAGATACTGGCTTGAAAAATACGAGGAGAAAGATGGGCAGGAATATCTTTCCTTTTTTATTCAGGGCGATGGTTTGTGTGCAAAAATATTTCTGACAGTTAAACCAGTGAATAAAATACAGGATGTTCTTACAAAAAAAGGCGTTGGTTATCGTGGTGCCGAGTTCAAAAACCTAAAATTCGACATCATTCAGGATTCTGCTCAAACCGAATTCATTTATAAAGATTTTGACAGGATTATTGATTAAAAAAGCCATCGTCGCAAAAGGCTTTCGCGATTTATTCTTCGGTTCGCATTTCAATAAAATCTTTGTATTCGATAAACACATCTTCGATGGCGAGCATTTTATCGAACATAAAATCAAACATTTGCGGCCAGTCTTCTCTTTCAAAAACCGAAACACCGATTAGTTTAAGATGAACCCTCGAAATCATTTTTTCTTTTTCAGTTCCAAACATGTCTTCCCAAAGCGTTTCGGGGCCTAAAGCCTTTTCGATAAAGGGTTTTAGCGATTGAAGCTTGTAATAATAAAACAGCTGGTCGGCGATATTTTTCGATTTTACCTCAAAACCAACCGAAACCCACTTTTCGGTTTCGTTGATGTCGAATTTGAGATTTATCGGCGAAACGCCCGTGTGATGCAAAATCCAGTGACGCGACCGGCCCAGTTTTCTTCGCCGGATTTCGGAAATTACAGTGAATTTATTCCAGAATTCTAGTCTGATTTGTTTGGCTTCTTCCTGATTATACATTAAAATTCTGGTTTTTTTAAAATTCTAGTTTATAAACTTTCCCGGGCAAAGCACGCAGCAATCCCTGAAATTCGAGATTTAGAAGAGCTGCAGCAACTTTGCTGGTTGTGAGGCCTGTTTGCTGGACAATTTTATCAATCCCTGGCAAATCATTTTCGCGGAGTACTTTCACAACCTTTTCTTCGTCTTCGGTTAAAACCACAAAAAGCTCATGCTGCCTGCTTTTTTTTACTACTCCCGGAAGTTCCCACCCCATGATATAAGCTACATCATCGGCACTTTGAATCAATGCAGCCTTGTTGGTTTTTATCAGAAAATTACAACCTTCCGAAAAAGCATCACCAATTCGTCCGGGTACGCTAAAAACATCGCGGTTGTAAGAGTTGGCGATTTCGGCAGTGATGAGCGCCCCGCCTTTTTTGCCAGCTTCGATAACGATGGTGGCATCCGAAATTCCGGCGATAATGCGGTTTCGTTTTGGAAAATTTTCGCGGTCGGGATTGGTTTTACTCATGTAATCGGTGAGTAAACCGCCGCGGTCAACCATTTTTTGGGCCAGGCTTTTGTTGGCATAAGGATAGATTTTATCAAGGCCATGACCCAGAACAGCCACTGTTTTGAGTTTGTTTTCGAGGGCCCCGCGATGCGAATTTGTGTCAATTCCATAAGCCAGGCCACTTACCACTAAAACATCATAAAGCGCCAGGCCTTCGATAATTTTGTCGCACATCATTTTACCATAATCGGTGGCACTGCGGGTTCCGACAACGCTTACAATTTTTGGTACATTTAAGTCGGCATTGCCCAGAAAATAGAGCATCATCGGGCTATCGGCGCAATTTTTAAGTCGGGCAGGGTATTTTTTATCAAGATAAAAGAGCGGTAAAATGTTGTGTTTTTCGAGAAAGGCCATTTCTTCCTCCGCCCGGCCAAGTACATTCTGCGATAAAATCGAATCAACCAGCTTTTTGCCTACATTGGGCACTTTTTCGAGGGCGTTTTTCTTTTGTTTAAATACCGCCTCCACACCGCCACAGTAGGCAATCAGCTTTTTACCAATAACATCACCAATGCCCGGCAGTAGCGTTATTCCGATTTGATATTGCAGCATTTAATAAAAACTGTTGTTAATTTTTTTACCGGATAAAGATATACTTTTCCTGG
>CAIYZW010000966.1 GCA_903930725.1 uncultured Bacteroidota bacterium | reverse complement strand
AACATCCACTGATCCATCCTCTTTGCTTTGCAGGCGGATCTTTGCTGGGATCTTGAAATCCTCTCCACCGATTTTTGCATTAACAGTGTACAACTTATCCGAACGAAATCCGTTCAGAAAATCATTCAGTTCCTGCTTTTCCATCTTGCCCACAAAATTGCGGTCGATGCCTACTTTTTCCAGCTTCTCAAAAGGAATCTGGTCCATGCTCATGCGCGTTTTCATAGAAAATGGTACTGAACAGTAAAAAAGTGTGATCAACTTTTGGTAATATTATTGTTTTGTTGTAATTTGTAGGAGACATATAATTTTTCTAACCCTTTAAACATACACTTATGTCATCA
The DNA here is from genome assembly GCA_903930725.1 of uncultured Bacteroidota bacterium. GTDB lineage: Bacteria > Bacteroidota > Bacteroidia > Bacteroidales > 4484-276 > CAJATL01. The sequence continues at coordinate 1,527 of CAIYZW010000966.1, read as the reverse complement.
TCTGACGATTACAATCAACTTTTACCCGAAATTCAGGCCATCAAACCTGAGGATGTTTTAGTGCCAAACATGCCTGTCGATGTGTTTGTACAGGAAGCCGAAAACCTTCATCACTGGAGCAAAGACGACAAAAAGGCTCTCTCTGATGCAGGGCTTGACGGGAAGCTGATCAACCTTATTTCTGTCCGGGCCGGAGCCTGCCGCGAAGCCCAATCGCTGTGGATCAAAGAACGGAATATCCGCAAAGAGGCTGAACAAGCATGGAAAGAGCAGGCTCCGGCAGCTTACGATTTGCGCAACCAACTCATTCATGCTTTTCGTTATGCTTTTCGCAAACAGGAAGGTTTACTAGCCCGAGTTGAAGAAATTGCCCAAGGCGACTCTAACTCCGACATGGTGCAGGATTTGAACGACCTATCAGTATTGGGGAAAGCCAATCTGGATTTGGTAACTGTGGTTGGTATTTCTGCCGAAATACTCGACAATGCCGCTAATGTTGCCGACAACATGGGCGACATTTTAGGAGCTACCAATGGCGAACGGCAAACCGACAGCGAGGCCATGATCATTCGCGACCAGGCGTTTACCCTCCTGAAACAGGCGATTGACGAAATTCGCGAATGTGGCAAATTTGTTTTCTGGCGCAATCCCGATCGGCTGAAAGGTTATACCAGCGACTACTGGCAACGCAAAAATGCGTCAAAACCGGTAGCAACGCCCGAAGCTAACGCATAAATAGTTAAGCCCCCGGAAACTCTGGCAAAGTTTCCGGGGGCTTTGTTTTTGGGGTTGGTCGCCCTGTAGTTTTGTTATATCATCCTGTAAGTTTTCCAACTGCCCTGTAAACGTTTTTCATCGCCCTGTTGCCTTTTTTTGTCGTCCTGTTACACAGGACGGATACAAAACCCAACAGGACGACCTGATTTTTTAACAGGACGGCCTCCCCTATTTACAGCACATCGAGAAAATAAACAGGACAGGCAAATTGTTTTACAGGGAGATCAACCGGATTAACTGGACGGTTTGCCGGAGAAACAGGACAACAAAAGAATGAACCGGCCACTGAAACCGACAGCTATTTTAGAGCAATAAACGTGCGGGGACAATTAAATTCAAAGCTCCATCAAAATTTATCAAAACAATTGTGATCAAAAAACAAGGCGTATAACTCAAATTGTTAAATTTGGCCAACTTAAAAGGCCGTGAGATAAATAAATAGCATTTAAAAGCCATTTAAACCAACTAAAGTTACCATGCATCTTTCCGAATCTGATACCCGTGCCAAACACATTGACCCCAAGCTGAAAGAAAGTGGCTGGGAAGATTTCGTAATTCGCGAGCATTATTTTACCGATGGAAGAAAACTTCTGGGAGGTAAACGGGGCCAACGACTTTTTGCCGATTACCTGCTCCGCTACAAAAACACCAACCTGGCCATCATTGAAGCCAAAAAATTGGGCAAACATCCGACTGATGGGCTGCAACAGGCTATCAGGTATGCCGACAAACTCAAGGTGAAATTTATTT
>CAIYZW010000965.1 GCA_903930725.1 uncultured Bacteroidota bacterium | reverse complement strand
ACCATCCTTACTCGTGGTAAGCAGACCGGCCTTCTCAAAACGGTTGAGTTCGAGACGAATGGCATTGGATGATTCACCAAACTCACCGGCAAGTCCCCGCAGGTGCGATTTCGCATTGCTGTTGAGGAAAAGCCTTGTTAACAGCTTGATCCGGGTTTTGGATGTAATTAAAGCGTCAATCATTCAGTAAATTATAATGGGTAGCAAAATTACTCATGGGAATGAGAAAAACAAGTAAAAAAATGTTAAAGGTTATTTTTGATGTTCGTTGTTCGTTGTTCGCTGTTTGTAACTTCAACAAGCTCAGCGCATCGTAGTGCTAGTGTTTGTAGTTTGGGATTTGTGATTTGTGATTTGGTGTATAATGCGGAAACCTTATCAATTACTTTTCAAAAATATGAAACCGGCTAACCATTTTTGCAATGGATAAACAGCTTGTCAGTCCCGGACTTTCGATTCCGATCAGATTTATAAAACCGGGCATTGCTTTAGCCTGTTCATCTTTAATAATAAAATCGCGAAAGGGGTCTCCCGGCTTTTGAAGTTTTGGCCGAATACCTGCCTGATCGGCGTGTAAATCGTCTTCATCAAGAAAAGGCAAATATTTCATTGCTGCATTATAAAAGCCAGTTCTTTTCGCCTTATCGACTGAATAATCAATTAATCTATTTTCCAGAAATGTGGCGTCAGGTCCCAATTTCATGCCATGGTTCAAATCGAGGGTAGCATGAACACCTAATCCCGTGATATTTTCATGAGGTACCGGATAAATCAGATGGTCTATCATCTTATTTTTGCCGTTCCCGACTGCAAAATATGATCCTTTCCAGAAATACAACTGGTAAGAAGGTTCAAAGGTTCCCGACAGTTTTGCAATTGCATCGGTACCTAAGCCGGCAGCATTGATCACTGTATTTGCTGTGAATGAATAGGTTGCGTTGGCTTCTTTAACTGTAATCGAATAACCAAGGTCTAACTTTTCGATTGCGACAACTTCAGAATTATAGGCAAAAGTGGCCTGGTTTATTTTAGCGTCTGATTCCAACTGTTTCATTAAACCATGTGAATCAACAATGCCGGTGGATGGAAAAAAAATGGCAGCTGTACAATAGATATTTGGCTCCATCTTCAGAGCTTCGGTTCCTGAAAGCAAAACACCATCCAAAACACCATTAATCCGGGATTGCTTAAATACCTTCAGCAGAATTTCCTCTTCAATCCGATTTAAGGCAACCATCAATTTCCCGCATTTTTTATGATTGATGTCATTTTTCAGACAGTAATCGTAAAGCATCTTATTTCCTTCAACACACAGGCTCGCTTTAAGCGAATTTACCGGGTAGTAAATGCCCGAATGTATCACTTCGCTATTCCGGCTGGAAGTCTCCTGTCCAAACTTTTCGTGTTTTTCCAGAACGAATACATCCGGAAACTTTTCGGATAATTTGGCCGCTATTGCCAGGCCTATTACGCCCGCTCCGATGATGGTGATGTTGGTGTCCATAAAAAGTGGTTGGTTGTTATTTGAATTTTGTGCCTTTGAAATTTGATTTATTTATAGTAGCCCTGGTACCAGTCGCAAAATTTGCTGATTCCTTCCTTTATGTTTGTTTGCGGCCTAAAATCACAAAGTTCCTGTATTTTTGAAATATCGGCATAAGTGGTCAAAACATCACCAGCCTGCATTGGACTGAGTTGCTTGATGGCTGCAATCCCAAGGCATTTTTCGATTTCGGTAATAAAATCTATCAATTTTACCGGGGAGTTGTTTCCAATATTCAGGATACTGTAATTTATAGCATCTTCTTTAGGAATGAATTTATCGAGATATTTCGTAATTCCGGCAACGATATCATCAACGTAAGTAAAATCGCGGTAAAGCTCACCATGGTTGAAAACCTGGATGGGTTTGCCTTCGAGAATGGCTTTGGTAAATTTAAACATGGCCATATCAGGTCTTCCCCAGGGGCCGTAAACCGTGAAAAAGCGCAAACCGGTAACAGGAATCCCATATAAGTGGCTGTAAGCGTGGGCGAGTAACTCATTGCTCTTTTTGGTAGCGGCGTAAAGACTGATGGGATGATCAACATTATGGGACTCGCTAAAAGGGACATTTGTGTTGTTACCGTAAACGCTCGAACTGCTTGCAAACAAAAGATGTTTTACAGGATAATGCCTGCATGCTTCGAGAATATTAAAAAATCCAATAATGTTGCTCTGAATGTAAACATCCGGATTATCAATGCTGTACCTCACCCCTGCCTGCGCCGCCAGATTTATTACATAGTCAAACTTTTCATTTTTAAAGAGTTCCATCAAAGCATTTTTATCTTCCAGGTTCATTCTGACGAACTTATAGCCTGGATAGTTGCTGCTTTGCGAAAGCTCATTATACCTGATTTGATCGCGTTCGATACCAGTTTCTTTCAACCGGTTGTATTTTAGGTTAACATCATAATAATCATTGATGTTATCAAGGCCGATTACTTCGTTGCCTTTTTCGAGCAAGTCTTTTGCAAGATGAAATCCGATAAAACCTGCAGTTCCAGTAATGAGATATTTGGACATATT
>CAIYZW010000964.1 GCA_903930725.1 uncultured Bacteroidota bacterium | reverse complement strand
TTTTATTCCTGGTTTCAATTGCCGGGGTAATGACACTAAACAGCAAAGCCCAGTCCCCCGGACCGGGCAACCAACCACCGCCATCAACTATCAGAGCCGATGACGACGCAAATCCCATCGGGCAAAAAAAAGGAGTCTTTTTTTTAACTCCTTTTTATGAGTTTACCAGTTTTAAAAAGCTGGAGCTTATTTCTCATACCAACCACTATAACTTGTGGCAGGGAGAATCTTCCTACGATTTTACCTCCGATGAAATACAGGAGTACAACGACAATTTCGATACCGAATACAACAACAGCATGACAGGGATAAAAGTAGGCTACCAGGCACTGGAGGGCCTCGGCATAAGCGGATATTTGGGAGTAACTCATGTAAATTTTAAAAGTTTTATATCCGCTGAAAACACCCAAACCATCAACACCAATAACCCTTCGCTTACAATGGGTTTAGCAGTTGATTACCAAAAGGCCATAAACAAAAAATTTGCAGCTATGGCAATGTTCTCCTATAATTTTTGCACCACAGGTCCGGTAGCTGTTGATAATACTTCAGGCGAAGATGTTACTTCGTCCAGTTTAAAATCGATGTATTACGAAGTAAACCTTGTACTGGCATACCACTATAAAAAACTTCAACCGTACATTGGCGTTGGCTTTACGCAACAATTTGTGAATTCGGTTCACGAAGAAAAAATCCTAACAACCAACGACTCAGGCAATGAAGTGTTCAACTATACCGAATTTGACTCCCATTTCAGAGGATCTGCCATTTACGGAATTGCAGGACTCGACTATTGCTTCAATAAAAATCTGGCAATGTATGTCCGTAGCTCATTTCCAAACCCGGTAAGAGCCAACCTTGGATTAAGAATCGTATTATAATGACTAAACTAAATGAAACTAACAGGAGAATAAACAATGAAAAAAATTAAACTAAGGTTTCTGGCAGCATTTTTAATGCTGGTTCCTTTATGGTTATCAGCTACTAACTGGAATACACCTGATAAGGGCTGGTTTACAGGACAAACCGCGATAGATGCCATGGAGCCATTTTATATCAAAGGAATGGCAACCGTAAGCTTTGGAGACCAGGTGTTTCATTTTTCAAATTACCAGAATGGAGGCAAAGGTCAGATTTCGTTAAGAAAACTTACCAATAAAGGGGTAGGTACAATAGACTGGTCCCAGGTAAAAACAAATGGTATCACAAACCTTAATGATCTGGGGATATTTGAATGGCAGCCGGCAGCGGTCGTTTTTAATAATGTCCTCTATTTATTTGTCGGCAACACTTCGAACGGAATAAGCTATTCGGCGTATAATTCAGGAGCTGATACCTGGGGACCTTTGGTAGATCTTCCGGGTGACTTTTCAAATACCGGGAGCAAAAGACTCGGATATGGCATGGCCGCTGTGGTGGTAGATGACAGGCTCTGTCTGGTTACACAAAACTATTGGGGTTTTATCGATATTTTTACAACTACCGACCTCAATACCTGGAGTTATTTTCATGATAATAATCACGGTGGGATAGTTGGTAATAATGGGGCTAACAGCACTTATGGAGTGGTTTCGGCAATTTCTCAAATCTATTCAGATAATGGCACCCGGAAATCAAAACTGAAGTATGTTTATATTGATGGAAACAAGCACCCGCGTACGGTTGATTGCTCCTTCGACGATAATGGCAATTACAACCAGATTTCAGATGTGGTAATTTCGACAGAAAGGAATTATCAGTCAGTTGTGCTTATTGAAGGTACTGTAACGGGCGATCCTGGTAGCACCGGCCATTGTGTTCAGGCATTTCTGAAACTCGACAACAAGGATAACGGATATTGCCGTTACAGGATACAGCGCTGGCAATCGAAGGAAGGCGGTTCCTGGACAAAACAGGAAGACAACCTGGTAAAGCAGAATTACCTTTGGGCGCACGAATATTTTAACTTGTGTGCCATCAATTTCGCTGTTACCGATGAGTTAAATGTCAGGCAGTTTATGTGCCTCATTTACTGCGGGTATAATGACTGGGACTGGCCGATGAACTGTGCCTGGGCAGAAACAGACAAATTGGTCTATGACCCTTCAAAAGAAATGACACAAACTCTTGGGGGCCCCGAAAACACCCAGTATATTGGTTATGTCGAAGGTCCGCCACCATTCTATCTGAACGACCTTGGTAATGTGCCTGACAATTACCTTTGGGGTACTGAAGAGATTTCAGAGGTGGAGTTTTCAACATCAAGCGGCACGTCAACCTCAACTGAAATTGGCTATGATGTCGAGGGAGAAGTGAACGTCAATGCCGGTTGTTTTAAAGCAGGATTAAGTGCTGCTTTTGGACAAGTATGGGGTACTGAATTTACCAAAACGGTAACAAATACCATTACGATATATGCTCAGGACTCAGCCTTGGGGTATTACATCACTTTGGCGCCAGTAATTAACCGCGCTTTTTACATGATACACGATGTGCATGGCACCCTGATTGATTCAACATACAATTATTATATGACAGAACCCTATTACGATCTGAAATCGGTAGAAATAGGACAGGGTTTAAATCCCGGGGATCCGGCAACCTATCATAACCGGGCAGGTATTTCTTTCCCTTCATTTAATTCCAAAAGCTTTGGGAATACAAGTACCTCATGGACTGGAGGCTCCTATTCAAGTACAGCAATTACGATTGATCAATCAGAATCTAATACGAATAAAATTACTGCAAAATTAAATTTAGGCGCAGAACTGGGCGAAATGTTTGATGTTGGCTTTGATGGTAGTTTTGATTATTCATTAACAACGACTACAAGTGTTGGGAATGATATTAAATGTTCAACAAGGCTGAACCCGGCTTTTTACCCTACTGATGTTGCTAAGCTTAATTTTGTTACTTATTGGATAAATCCTGTCGAAGGAATTAATAACTGGTGGCTACATGATAGTGCTCTGACACAGAACACATGGTGTGTTACGTATGCTGTTACTTACGTTAAATATGTGAATGGTGCCACTATTGGGTCAACTTCTAATCCTGATCCTGGAGAACCTGTTTCAGGAGAAACGACCACTGAGCAAAGCTCAGAAAACCCGGATCAGGTGATACCAACAAAATCTTCACTCTCCCAGAATTATCCAAACCCATTTAAACCTGCCACATTTATAAAATACCAGATTGGCATCCAAGAACCGCAAACCGGTTCCGGCAATCAGGGCTGTCTGACAAAACTGGCAATTTATAATTTAAGTGGACAGGAAGTGGCTACACTCGTAGATGAA
>CAIYZW010000963.1 GCA_903930725.1 uncultured Bacteroidota bacterium | reverse complement strand
GGCCAGCACTTCATCAACTTCTTCGTTGGCTTTTGCAATGAGGGTTTCTTTAACTGCAGGAACAATAACATCGCCAAGGTTAAAAGATAATCCACCTCTGAAAGCCATTGTAAATCCAAGATTTTTAATGTCATCAAGGAATTTTGCAGTTGTTGCTGTGTCGGTTTTCTTTAATACGTCACCAATAATATCGCGAAGTGCTTTTTTTGTAAGAAGCTGGTTGATGTAACCGTATTGAGGCGGAACAACCTGGTTGAATAGAATACGGCCAACTGTGGTTTCGACCATCCGTTTAACGATTAGACCATCTTCTTCAACTTCAAGCCGTACAAAAATTATTGCGTGTAAATCAACTTTGTTCTCGTTGTAGGCAATAATTACCTCTTCGGGAGAATAAAATCTGAATCCTTCGCCTCTGACTTCGTGTTCGGGTACATTTTTTCTGGCTTTTGTAATATAATAAAGGCCAAGTACCATGTCCTGTGAAGGAACAGCGATAGGAGCGCCATTTGCGGGATTAAGAATATTGTGCGAAGCCATCATAAGGATTTGAGCCTCAAGTATGGCAGCATTTCCAAGCGGAACATGAACAGCCATCTGGTCACCGTCGAAGTCGGCATTGAAAGCCGTACAAACAAGTGGGTGTAGCTGGATGGCTTTTCCTTCGATAAGTTTTGGCTGAAACGACTGAATACCCAAACGATGAAGGGTAGGAGCACGGTTAAGTAAAACCGGGTGTCCTTTTAAAATACTTTCGAGAATATCCCAAACTACCGGATCTTTACGATCAACAATCTTTTTGGCAGATTTAACGGTTTTTACGATACCTCTTTCGAGCATTTTACGAATAATAAAAGGCTTGAAAAGCTCTGAAGCCATTTCTTTCGGCAAACCACATTCATTAAGTTTTAGCTCTGGTCCAACCACAATTACCGAACGGCCTGAATAGTCAACACGTTTACCAAGCAGGTTCTGACGGAACCTTCCTTGTTTACCTTTCAAACTGTCGCTGAGTGATTTCAAAGCTCTGTTCGATTCGGTTTTTACAGCGTTAGCTTTTCTCGAATTATCAAAAAGCGAGTCAACAGCTTCCTGAAGCATGCGTTTTTCGTTACGCATAATTACGTCAGGAGCCTTAATTTCGATAAGTCTTTTTAAACGGTTGTTACGGATAATTACCCTGCGGTAAAGGTCGTTGAGGTCGGAAGTAGCAAAACGTCCGCCATCAAGCGGAACCAAAGGCCGTAATTCGGGAGGAATAACAGGAACAACTTTCACGATCATCCACTCGGGACGATTCTCGATACGTGTTTTTGCATCTCTGAAAGCTTCGACAACCTGGAGGCGTTTTAAGGCATCTTGTTTCCGTTGTTGTGAAGTTTCGGTGTGGGCTTTATGACGTAAATCATACGAAAGTTCATCAAGATCGAGGCGGGCAAGAAGATCGTGTAAGGCTTCTGCACCCATCTTAGCAATGAATTTGTTAGGATCGGTATCATCGAGGTATTGGTTTTCGGGAGCCATGGTTTCCATAATCTCAAAATATTCTTCCTCAGTAAGGAAGTCGAGATATTTCAGACCGTCGGCACCTTTAATACCTGGATTGATAACAACATACCGCTCATAGTAAATGATACTGTCGAGTTTTTTGGTTTGTAATCCCAGCAATGCTCCAATTTTATTAGGCAGCGACCTGAAGAACCAAATATGTGCTACAGGAACCACCAATTGGATATGGCCGGTACGCTCGCGACGTACCTTTTTTTCGGTAACTTCAACACCGCATCTGTCGCAAACAATTCCTTTGTAACGGATACGCTTGTATTTACCGCAATGACATTCCCAATCTTTTACCGGGCCGAAAATCCTTTCACAAAACAGGCCATCTCTTTCGGGTTTATAGGTCCTGTAATTTATGGTTTCAGGCTTTAATACCTCACCGTACGACCGTTCGAGAATGGTTTCAGGTGATGCAAGGCTAATAGTAATCTGATCGAATTCGGTTTTTACAATAGTATTTTCTTTTCTAAAAGCCATTATGGGATTAGTTTAATTTATTTTCAATAAGATAAAAAAAAGAACTGACACCTTTACTTTGCATTAATCAAAAGTTATGTTAAGGCCGAGACCACGCAATTCGTGGATAAGTACATTAAAGGATTCAGGGATACCAGGTTTTGGCATGTTGTCACCTTTAACGATGGTTTCGTAGGCTTTGGCACGTCCGATAACGTCGTCGGATTTAACGGTAAGTATTTCCTGTAAAATATTTGATGCACCAAATGCTTCGAGTGCCCAGACTTCCATTTCTCCAAAACGCTGTCCCCCAAACTGGGCTTTACCGCCAAGGGGTTGTTGTGTGATAAGAGAGTAAGGTCCGATTGAACGTGCGTGCATTTTATCGTCAACCATGTGGTGCAGTTTCAAAATATAGATGTAACCAACAGTAGCAGGTTGATGGAATTTTTCACCGGTTCCGCCATCATAAAGGTAAACTTTGCCATTTATTGGTAAACCAGCTTTTACAAGGTATTCGTTGATTTGTTCAACTTCGGCACCATCAAAAATTGGTGTAGCAAATTTTAACCCAAGCTTTTTACCAGCCCAACCCAAAACGGTCTCATAAATTTGGCCAAGGTTCATACGTGAAGGTACGCCCAATGGGTTAAGAACGATGTCAACCGGAGTTCCGTCTTCGAGGAATGGCATATCTTCTTCGCGCACAATACGGGCAACAATCCCTTTATTACCGTGACGACCAGCCATTTTATCTCCAACTTTAAGTTTGCGTTTTTTGGCTACAAAGACTTTGGCCATTTTAACGATTCCATTGGGGAGGTCATCGCCAACGGTGGCAACAAATTTCTTACGGTTGAAAATCCCGAGAATTTCTTTGTGTTTAATCACGTAGTTGTTGATCAACTGCGAAATAAGCTCGTTTTTCTCTTTATCGGTGGTCCATTTGTTAGGATTAACCATTAAATACTCAAGTCCCATGAGCATTTTTTGGGTGAACTTGGTTTTCTTTGGTAAAAGTTCTTCCTTGAAATTATTATAAACGCCCTGCGATACTTTTCCACTGACCAAAATCATCAGTTTATCAACCAATTTGTTTTTGAG
>CAIYZW010000962.1 GCA_903930725.1 uncultured Bacteroidota bacterium | reverse complement strand
AGGGAAAACCTTTGTATTGGAAGGTTTTAAGGTTAAGATTGATCCCAAAATGCAGGAACAGATCGACTGGATCGAAAAAACCATCCCTGATGTTGGGATGATGAAGCCTGGTTAGGCCGACATTGAAACCCTCGCGATAAAGCGGAATTTTAATAAAGGGCAGCTTAAAATGTTGTTGAATTATCTGGTAAAGAAAAATAAAATTTTCTTTAACGGTGAAGATTTGATTCACAACTCCATCATCGAAAGTGCCAGGATAAAACTACTCAAAACCCTTGCTGCAAAAGCAAATGGCATCAACGAGAAAGAATTCCGCGAACTCATCGAAGGCACTAAAAAAATCGTTCAGGTTTTGATTGATATTTTTATTGATGAAGGAATCATCGAAAAACGCACCTTTTACCTGATGATAACTGATGAAGGCCGGGATTACATCAGTTAACAGGATGTATCGTTTCCCCAGAATTTAAAAACCGACTAAAAGCCAGTCTATCCAGGCTTCCATGCCTTGGCCGGTTTTTACCGAAAGTTCAAAAAACATGAGATTTGGATTTACGCGCAGCGCATATTCCCGGGCTTTTGCCACATCAAAATCAACATAAGGCAGTAAATCTGTTTTATTGATGATGCAGATATCCGAGGTTTGGAACATGGTTGGGTATTTAAGCGGTTTGTCGTCGCCTTCGGTAACACTGATTACAACCACCCGCTTCGATTCGCCAAGGTCGAACAACGAAGGGCAAACCAGATTTCCAACATTTTCGATGATTAAAACACTTTTGTCGGTCATTTCCAGCTTTTTGGTGGCTTTGTGCACCATGTCGGCATCGAGATGGCAGCCATTTCCGGTGTTTATCTGAACCACAGGTGCGCCGGCAGCTTTAATCCGGTTTGCATCATTCATGGTTTGCTGGTCGCCTTCGATAACATAGATTTCGGTTTTACCTTTTACTGCTGCAATCGTTTTTTCGAGTAGGCTTGTTTTTCCCGACCCCGGTGAACTTACTAAATTGACAACAAACAGATTTTTTGCTTCAAAATAACCACGGTTTCTTTGTGCAGTAAGGTCGTTGCGGTGCAAGGCATCTTCCTCAATCGAAATTTGCCGGCCGTGTTTATGGCCTGCTGTTTCGTTGTGATGATGGCCATCGTGGCTGTGTTCGTTATTACACCCACAATCATGGTCGTGATTTTGACTGTGAGAATGGTCATGCGAGTCGCTATCATGCTGGTGTTCATGAAGGTGCTCGTGTTGATGGTCTGCATCATCAAAACCATGATTATGCGCATATTTATGGTCGTGATTGTGGGCATGTATCTTGCCGTCATGGCTGTGATCATGCGCATGAATGTATGAATGTGGGTGATTTTCTTCACCTGGTTTTAAAATTCTGATGGGCTGATCGTTCTGCCCGCATCCGCAAGTTCCGCACATAATTTTATATTTTTTTGGTGTAATTTCTTTTTAAAAAGCATAGCGCAATGCGCAAAGCGCATGGCGCAAAAAACAAAAAACAAAAAACAAAAATCAAATCACAAATCGTCAATCAACATTAATAGCTTTCACCCTGAGTTCCTTGCCCTGCTTTACTTCCGGGTTAAAGGCGCCACAAAAAGGGCAAGGGTCAAAAACATTCTGCAGGTCAAACGCTTTTCCGCAATCGCGGCATTGGCCTCTTCCTTTGATGTAATGAAAAACGATGCCGGCATTTTCGGCCAAAGTACCTTTTTTTGCTGATTCCATGGCAAATTCCATCGCATCTAAAACAACACCCGAAAGCTCACCAACTTCAATCTCGATTTCGTTAACAATATGGGCTTCAGCTTTTTCGGCATGTTGGTTTACAATTTCTATAATACCAATGGCGATCGAGAATTCGTGCATAACAAGTCAGATATTTCAGGCAAAAGTAACATTATCGAGTTAATCGCTCAGAACGTAAAAATGGTTGTGGGTGTTCAATATTTTCATTTTTAAACATACAAATATGTTAAATGTTTAATATTTAATAAAATGCTTGACTTGTATAGTTCGAAATTATTACTTTAGCGGCATAATCACGAAGTTTGTCTTAATTATGAAAATTTAAAGTTTGGAGGTTTTATGTCAAATCAAGTATCATTATTTGTTAAATGCCCACACTGCGATAAGTCATTCATGGATGCCGAAAACCCGATTAACGGTGAGCCAAGCATCAGGATAAATATTGTTACAGCAGCCGAGCGTGGCGTTTTAAGATTATGCTCTCTTTACGGTTGCTACGACCACGAAAGTGATATCCAGCTTAACGACAAGGAAATTGTTACGATCTACTGTCCGCACTGCAACAAATCGTTGATGCGCGAAGAGCAGTGTGAGCTATGTGAAGCGCCTATGGTTGGCATGAATATTAAAGTTGGCGGAAGAGTTAACATTTGCTCGCGGAATGGCTGCCGAAACCATTACGTGGCTTTTAACGACATAGCCGGCGCGCTCAATAAGTTTTACCACCAGTATGGGTATAGTGGATAAAGTTCAAATTCCAAATTTCAAATAACAAGATTCAAAAAGGAGGCTTCGCATTCCGGAATTTTGAATTTTTTACTTTGGAGT
>CAIYZW010000961.1 GCA_903930725.1 uncultured Bacteroidota bacterium | reverse complement strand
CTGCGACAACATTGACGCTGTTAATCCTGATTATATCGGGATGTTGGGAGCTGGCAGAATTAATGCTTTTGAAGCAGTTAAAGCTGTTCCATTTCAACCGCAGGCAAATATAACAACACCGGTTACGATAATTACACCAGGAACTGCAATTAATTTTACTGATTTATCTGCCGGAATTCCAAGTTCATGGGCATGGACTTTTGATGGCGGTACTCCTTCAACCTCTAATCAGCAAAACCCTTCGGTTACCTATAATACCGAGGGTGTTTTCTCGGTTTCGCTAACAGTTACCAATAATTTTGGAACAAACACAATCACTAAAACCGATTATATCACAGTTTCTGCAACTCCGGTTCCTTTTGTTCAGATTTCGGTTTCCGACACCACCAGTTGCATTTTTACACCGCTGACATTTAACGATCTGTCACTGTACAACCCAACATCATGGAATTGGGATTTTAGCCCTCAAACCTACCAGTTTTTAAATGGAACGAGCCAGGCTTCGCAAAATCCGGAAGTTCAGTTTTTTGCAGCAGGAAGTTATAATGTAACGCTTACGGCCACCAACGGAAACGGCAGTTTAAGTACTACTTTTGAAAACTTTGTCGAAATTTCGGGGATGAGTTTACCATTTGAAGAAGATTTTGAATCTGCAAACTCAGCTACGTTTGATCTTTTGGCAAACTCGAAGGCAATTATTAAAATTGATAGCAGGGCTGCCAATACCGGAAATTATGGATTGCATTTTACAGGCGGCGGCTCACTTTCGGGATGGGTTGGAAGCCCAACCGCAACTACACCAGAACAAGCATGGGGGCAAAATGTTGATTTCCAGTCGAGCGCCACAGTTTGTAATGTTGATGCAACACAGTTTGACGGCGTTTATCTTTTCTTAAATTTAAAACAAACCTACAGCCTCGGAACTAAACTTTCATGGTTCAGGGTGCTGGCCAACGAAACCGATCAAATTCCGGATGTTGAAGGAAACTTAAACTTTAACCCGGTTACAAACGCCGATCCTTTTGTAACCAAACAATTCAACCTGGCAAATTACGCCAACTCCACTATTTCGCTCACCTTACAGTCGTGCTGCCGTTTGGTTGATTATTTTTACGCACAAGGCGATAACGTATTTGTTGATAACATTGGAATCTATGGTAGCCTTGTTGGTGTTGACGAATTAGTTGAAGTGCCATTTGAAATGGTTTCGGTGTATCCAAATCCTGCAAATAAAATTTTAAATATCAACTATCTGAGCAACAAAAAAGGAAAAATTGATATTTCGTTGGCAACAGTTACCGGACAGGTTGTTTACAGCCAAAACACTAACGTTTCCGAAGGTAGTTTCACGCATACTATTCAAACCAACCAGTTTGTTCCGGGGGTTTATTTCCTGAATGTTAAGAGTGAGAATGGAAACACAACCAGGAAAATCATCATTAATTAAGAATTGGAATAAATTCGACTTAAAAGCTGTTAAAAAGCTGATTATCTAAAACATAAAAAGTAGTTTTGCCGGGCAAAAATGGTTCAGGATGTTAAATCCAACCTTTTTGCCCGGTTTTTATTTTTTTTATTCAGACATCAAACAAAATTAATTTTAATTATGAAATTTAAAAATCTTCTGGTACTGCTTACACTGTTAATCACGTTTACGTCAGCCTTTGCAAAAAAGGTTGAACTGAATGAAGCACAACAAATTGCTACGAAATTCTACAACCAAAAGTATCTTGTTAATTTCCCGGGATCAACTGCGGGCTTTAACATTACCGAAACTTTTGTTAATAAAGAAAGTAACGAAGCCGTAACTTACATCTTCAATTTTAGTAATAATGGTTATGCCGTGGTTCCTGCGGACGATCGCATTTACCCGGTAGTGGGCTATTCACTGGAAAGTAAATATGTTCCCGAAAACGCTCCTGATGGCGCACGTTACACGATTGGCCAATTTGGAAAACAGGTAACTTACGTTAGAGAAACCGATTATACTGCAACCGCGGAAGTAGAAAAAGCATGGAATAATCTGAGATCGAACAGTACAGACGACCTTTCGTTTGTTGAAAACGTTCGCGATATGGCCCCAATAGTGCAGTGTATGTGGAATCAGGATGATCCATACAACGCAATGTGCCCGGCTGATGCAAACGGCCCCGGCGGACATGTTTATGCTGGCTGTGTTGCTACTGCAATGTCGATGCTGATGTATCATTGGAGGTATCCGCAGCAAGGAACGGGCAGCCATTCGTATTATGCTTCGGGTTACGGAACACAAACTGCTAATTTTGGCGCTACAACTTACGATTACGCTGGTATGGTGAATTCATCTGACAATACATATAACGAAATGATTGCTTTATTGCAGTATCATTGCGGTGTTGCTGTTGATATGATGTATGGTGCCGATGGTTCGGGGGCTTATAGCCAGGATGTGGTTCCTGCAATTAAAAATTATTTTGGTTATGCCAGCAATGCACAGATTCTTTACAAAGGAAACGTTACTACATGGAAGGCTTATCTTACCCAACAAATGGATTTGGAACAGCCGGTTTATTACTCAGGCGATGATGGAACAAGCGGACATGCTTTTGTTGTTGATGGATATCAGCAACAGACCGACGATACCTATTATCATTTCAATTTTGGATGGAGCGGACAGATGAATGGCTACTTCCTCGTTAGCGATGCCGGAGGCTTTAACCAGGGAAATGCAATGATCCGTAATTTTATTCCGGATCCTGCCAAATATCCTTATACTCCTCCTCAACTGCAAACATTGACCTGGTTTAACGGAACAATTGACGATTGCAG
>CAIYZW010000960.1 GCA_903930725.1 uncultured Bacteroidota bacterium | reverse complement strand
TGTGGATTTCGGGTGGTGAACCAACTTTGCGAAAAGATTTGGCAGCGATCTGCCGGATTTTTATTGAAAACAACCAGGTGAAAAACATATTTCTTCCTTCAAATGGCTCACTACCTGATGAACTCGTTGAAATTGCCAGGCAAATCCTGATCGAAAATCCAGGTATCAGACTTACGGTTATGTTTTCGTTGGAAGGAACACGAGAACTGCACGATCTGATTCATGGAAAACCCGGGGCATTTCAATCAGTTGAAGAATCGATCAAAAAACTCAATTTTTTACGGGTCAGACAATTTGGTCAAAATACAACCTTCAGCATTTTGTTGAACAGCGTGGTCACCACCCAGAACATTGCCGACATTATTCCCCTGATGGAATATGCCAAAACCCGGCTGATGACCGACTCACACGGGATTTCTCCGATGCGCGGCGAGGGACGCGACAAATCTCATCTGCCACCATCCGGAAAATCGTTTGCAGTCTTGTATGAACAAGCGAAACCGTACTTTGACTTTTATGCACAAAAATCGAAATTGTCTCCTGAAAAAATCCAACAGTACCACAATTGGATGAATCGCCGTTACAACCTTTGGTGTGATGTATTGAATGGTTCACAATTTCCCTTTGAATGCCAGGCAGGAAACCTGATTGGCGTTCTTGAGCCAGATGGTGGAGTGAGGATTTGCGAATCAAAGCCTGTGGCAGCAAACGTCCGCGATTTTAATTACTACTTTCAAAAAGCCTGGTTTTCGGCGAAGACCGATAAAACGAGAGAAACAAAAACCGGTTGTTGTTGCACCCATGCATGTTTTATAAACATAAGCGAAAATTCAAACAAAAAATCAGAAAACCATGAGTAAAACTAAATTCATCATCTTCGGGCAAAGTCGCTCAGGAAGTACTTTACTTTTGGAGCTAATTAGATCTCACCCAGATATTACCTGTGAAAATGAAATATTTAATCACTTGAAGCTATTTCCGCGGTTTAAACTCCTGAGTAACGCCATCAGTCTATTTCCAATGCCGTATTTAAAATACAGGGTCAGAAAATCCGATGCATCAATTTATGGTTTCAAGCTGCTTTTTTTTCAGGTGCAAAATCCCGAAAAACTTCTATCGCAACTTCACCGCAACAACTGGAAATTTGTCCACATTCATCGTGATAATATCTGGCAAGTAGTGCTTTCTAACATCATTGCAATGGAAACTAACCACTGGCACAGTTATTCAGAGAATGAATCCGCACCTAAATCCATTAAAATTAAACCTGGTAGGTTGTTAAAAGCTTTAGAAATAAGAACAAACTGGAAAATTGAAGAAAACAAACTGATCGAACCCTACGATCATATCAGTATCAATTACGAAAAGGATTTGAAAAACAGCAATAACTGGCAGACAACTGCCGATAAAATTTTCGATTTTCTGGGTATCGAAAGTCATCCTGTAACATCAACCATAAAACCCACCTATCAAAAACCATATTCGGAGCTGATTGAAAATTATCATGAATTAACTGAGTTGGTAAAAAACTGCGAATATGCCTATTTAATAAATGACTAAGAGATGCTGAAGGATTTTTATAAAATTCATTAATTGATTAAAATTATGGAAAACCAAAATACAAAATATCCGGGGTTTGTCATCTTCGGGCAGGGCCGGTCAGGAAGCAACCTGCTGCGAACGTTGCTCAATTCGCATCCAATGATTCAATGCGACAACGAGCTGTTTAATCCGGGAAGGCTTGCCCAAAAAAGCAAATTCGATAGATTCGTGATCAGAACATTTCCGATAAATTATATTCATAACATGCAAAAGCGCGCTGATGCTGAGATTTATGGATTCAAATTATTCCCTTTTCATCATAAAAATGCCGGTGGTATTGTAAAAAAACTATATCTGCAAGGTTGGAAAATTATTCACATCGAACGCAGAAACATTTTAAAGCAAATCTTTTCGGGGATTATCGGCAGTATCACGCAAAAATTTATCCGAAGGGATGAAAATTCTTCACCAGATCAAATCTATCAAATTGCTTTTGAAGAGGTAATTTATGAGTACAATCGCCGGAAAACACTATTGACAACCGAATTTGAAGTCCTTTCAGGTATCGGAAATTATTGTAGTGTGATTTATGAAGATGAATTACGAGACCCGAAAAAATGGAATGAAACTATTGGCAGAGTATTTCATTTCATTGGAATTGAGCCTGTTGTAGTAAAATCGTCTATTTTAATCACCGACCCCCGACCTGACAGTGAAAGAATCGAAAACTTTGACGAAATTATCCACAGTTTAAACGAAGCCGGTTATTCAAAAGTGGTTGAAGATTATTACAAATATCTGTAATACAATTCCCTGGTA
>CAIYZW010000959.1 GCA_903930725.1 uncultured Bacteroidota bacterium | reverse complement strand
TAAGTATATTACAGTTAATGGCAAAATAAATACTTCATTTTATTCAAAGAACTTTTCAACACTATGTTGTTGATAAATAATACATTATGCGTTTTCTTGCAGACACTAATTATAATGTTCCTGTTTTTCGGTTTTAGCGCTTCTAATTTCCCAAAGTTTCTTTGTTCCAAAATTTTTTTAATTAAATAGAAGCCAAGGGTTTGAAATCTCAACCAAACTTCCTATTTTTACCATTTCCAAAAATTTGACTGTTAATTGATTAACAAAACTAAAATCCAGATACCTTGTACAGAATAGAAACGAAGATAAACACCGCTTCCCGCGAATTTATCGAGAACAAAACAGCTTTCCTGCAAATCCTCCAAACCTACCGCGACAGGATACGAGAAGTACGAAAAGGTGGCTCACCCGTGATGGTTGAACGTCACAAAAAACGTGGTAAACTCCTTGCCCGTGAGCGCATTGACCTTCTGATTGAC
This sequence comes from uncultured Bacteroidota bacterium, assembly GCA_903930725.1. Classification (GTDB taxonomy): domain Bacteria; phylum Bacteroidota; class Bacteroidia; order Bacteroidales; family 4484-276; genus CAJATL01. The sequence continues at coordinate 1,518 of CAIYZW010000959.1, read as the reverse complement.
CCAAACACGCCGTTCCTTGAATTGTCGTCTTTGGCGGCCTGGGGCGAGTATGAGGGGCAGTTTCCTTCGGCGGGAATTGTGACGGGGATTGGTGTAATCCATGGCCGCGAAACCATGATTGTGGCCAACGATGCCACCGTTAAGGGCGGAACTTACGTGAAGGAAACCATCAAAAAGCACGTTCGGGCGCAGCAAATCGCCATCGAAAACCACCTACCCTGCGTTTACATGGTTGATTCGGGTGGGATTTTCCTGCCCGAGCAGTCGAAAGTTTTTGCCGACCGTTTTGATTTTGGCAGGTTTTTTTACAACCAATCCAAGCTTTCGGCGATGGGTGTTCCGCAGATTGCCATCGTGATGGGTTCGTGCACGGCAGGCGGGGCTTACGTTCCGGCCATGAGCGACGAAACCATCATCGTAAAAAACCAGGGAACCATTTTCATCGGTGGGCCACCTTTGGTAAAAGCTGCCACCGGCGAAGAAGTTTCTGCCGAAGACCTTGGTGGGGCCGATGTTCACACCTCCATTTCCGGCGTTGCCGACCATCTTGCCGAAAACGACAGGCACGCCATCCAGATTTGCCGCAACATCTTTCAAACCCTCGAATACAAAGAAAAACAGATACTCAATATTTCACCGGTGGAGGAGCCTTATTACGATCCTGAAGATTTGTACGGAATTGCTCCGATTGATTTGCGCAAACCGGTCGATTCGAAAGAAATTATTGCCAGGATTGTTGATGGCAGCCGTTTCCAGGAATTTAAGGCGCGCTATGCCCCAACGCTGGTAACAGGTTTTGCCAACATCATGGGTTTCCCGGTTGGGATTATCGCCAACAACGGTGTGCTTTTTTCGGAATCATCGCTCAAAGGTGCGCACTTTATCGAGCTTTGCACCACCCGTAAAATCCCATTGCTTTTTATGCAGAATATCACCGGTTTTATTGTTGGTAAACAATACGAAAGAGGCGGTATTGCCCGCGATGGCGCCAAATTTGTCCATGCCACTGCCAATGCCGAAGTCCCAAAGTTTACGGTTGTTTTTGGCGGTTCGTTTGGCGCCGGAAATTATGCCATGGCAGGCAGGGCTTACGACCCCCGGCTTTTGTTTATGTGGCCGAATTCAAAAATTTCGGTGATGGGCGGCGAGCAGGCTGCCGGTGTGCTCATCCAGGTCAAGGAAGACCAACTCAGGGCAAGTGGCAAAGAAATGGATCCAAACGAAAGAGAAAAACTCCGATCCGAAATCCTGAAGAAATATGAAGAAGAAGGCTCGGCCTATTTCAGCACTTCCAAAATCTGGGACGATGGTATTATAGACCCGGTTGACACCCGGAAAATCCTGGCCATGGGCATTGCTGCATCTTTAAACAATAAATTCCCTGAAACAAAATACGGCGTTTTCAGAATGTAAAATCAGTTAGTTATGAAATTATCAGATACAATCCTAACGCTGACCAATCGGTCAATCAAAACGAATATAAACTTTCACCAATAAAAAAACGCTAAATTTATTACG
>CAIYZW010000958.1 GCA_903930725.1 uncultured Bacteroidota bacterium | reverse complement strand
GTGTAAAAACATTGCACCCCAAAATTTTCGGAGGAATCCTGGGCCGCCGCGATCATCCCGGCGACATCGAAGCATTTAAAAGTTACGACATTCCCGAAATTGACCTCGTTATCGTTGATTTATACCCCTTCGAAAAAACAGTGGCATCCACCAACGACGAATCCGATATTATCGAGAAAATTGATATTGGAGGAATCAGCCTTATCCGAGCTGCCGCTAAAAACCACGAGGATGTTGTTATAATTCCTTCGGTTGATTTTTACAACGATTTGCTCGATTTGCTCCAAAAAGACTATGGCGTTACCACCCTTGACCAACGAAGATTTTTTGCAGCACAGGCTTTCAACGTCTCCTCGCATTACGACACCGCTATTTTTAGCTACTTCAACCGCAAAGCCAATTTGCCGGTTTTTAAACAAAGCTTTTCGAAAAACAATGTTTTAAGATACGGCGAAAACCCACATCAGCAAGGTGTATTTTTTGGTGATCTGGATTCGGTTTTTGAACAACTGAACGGCAAAACAATTTCTTACAACAACATCAACGACCTGGATGCAGCAATTGATCTGATTGATGATTTTTCGGAACCTACCTATGCAATACTCAAACACAACAATGCCTGCGGGCTTGCTTCACGCGAAAACCTTACACAAGCCTGGATTGACGCCCTTGCCGGTGATCCCGTGTCGGCTTTCGGCGGCGTTTTAATTACAAATTCCAAAGTTGACGAAAAAACCGCCATCGAAATAAATAAGCTCTTTTTTGAGATTATCCTGGCCCCAGGCTATCAAAAAGAAGCCCTCGAAATTCTTAATTCAAAGAAAAACAGAATAATACTTCAAAGAAAGCCGTTTACAAAGCCCGGAATACAATTCAGGACAGTTTTAAACGGAGTTATGCAGCAGGATAAAGATTTGAAGGTTGAAAACATGCAGGATTTAAAAGTTGTTACGTTAAAAGCGCCATCCGATGGAGAAATTTCGGATTTGCTTTTTGCCAACATTATTGTAAAACACTCCAAATCGAACACCATAGTTTTGGCTAAGAATAAGCAACTTCTGGCCAGCGGAGTTGGACAGACTTCGAGGGTTGATGCATTAAAACAGGCTATTTCGAAAGCACAATCTTTCGGCTTCGACCTGAATGGCGCTGTAATGGCTTCGGATGCTTTTTTCCCTTTTGCCGACTCTGTGGAAATTGCTCATAAAGCCGGAATTACAGCAATAATCCAACCCGGCGGATCTGTTAAAGACCAGGACTCGGTGGATTTTTGTAATCAACATCAAATGCCGATGATCTTCACGGGTTTCAGGCATTTTAAACATTAATTTTAACGCACATTTTAATCGAATTTATTGAAAAAATAATATGGGACTATTTTCATTTTTTACCAGAGAAATCGCAATAGATCTTGGTACTGCAAATACCATCATCATTTATAACGATAAAGTAGTGGTTGACGAGCCTTCGATCGTTGCCATCGAAAGAAGCACCGGGAAAATAATAGCAGTAGGTAAGCGCGCACAAATGATGCACGGCAAAACCCACGAAAACATAAAAACCATCCGCCCTTTGCGCGATGGCGTAATTGCCGATTTTCAGGCTGCCGAATTTATGATCCGTGAGATGATCAAAATGATAGGCCTGCGTCAATCATTGTTTCCACCTGCTTTAAAGATGGTTATTTGCATTCCTTCAGGGATTACCGAAGTTGAGGAAAGAGCCGTTAAAGATTCGGCCGAGCAGGCCGGAGCCAGGGAAGTAAGACTTATTCACGAACCAATGGCCGCAGCCATCGGAATTGGAATTGACGTTTTGGAACCTACGGGTAACATGATTATTGACATCGGTGGCGGCACCAGCGAAATTGCTGTTATTGCACTTGGCGGTATTGTAAACAACAAATCTATACGCATTGCCGGCGACGATCTTAATGCCGACATCGAAGAATACATGCGCAAACAGCACAACATAAACATTGGCGAGCGTACTGCCGAGCAGATTAAAATCGAAGTTGGCGCTGCACTTCCTGAACTTGACAACCCTCCCGACGATTACGCTGTTCATGGCCGCGACATGCTCACAGGCATCCCCAAGGAAATTACCGTTAATTATTCCGAAATTGCCCATTGCCTCGATAAATCCATTTCAAAAATCGAAACTGCCGTTTTGCAGGCACTCGAAATGACACCTCCGGAGCTTTCGGCTGATATTTTCAGGACCGGAATTTACCTGGCCGGTGGTGGCTCGATGTTGCGTGGCCTCGACAAAAGGCTTCATCTCAAAACCAAACTTCCTATCCATGTTGCCGAAGACCCGTTGAGAGCGGTAGCCCGCGGTACCGGCATCGCACTCAAGAATTTTGATAAATTTACCTTCCTCATCAAGTAGAAGGTAAACCATCAATAAGCCATAATTTTTGTAAACTTGTCCCAAAACAAATTTTGGTGTTTTAGGCCATGAGAAATGTATTTATCTTCCTTTGGAAAAACCATTTTTTTATTCTATTCCTGTTCCTCGAAATCGTTTCGCTGGTGCTGGTGTTCGAAAACAATTATTACCAGGGCACTGTTGTCATCAATTCGACCAGCGATTTTACCGGAGGAATACTTAAGAGCCTGAGTAATTTTGGTGGTTTATTTTCGCTTAAAGATGCCAACAACATTCTTTTGGAAGAAAATGCCAGGTTTCGCAACAGAGATGCAAGTTCATTTATCAAAACCGACACAAACACCTTTTATGTAAGCGACACGCTTTACCAGCAGGAATTTGTTTACGTTGCTGCCAGTGTTGTGAGCAATTCCACCAACCGGCGGAATAATTATCTTAAACTCAACAAAGGCAGACGCCACGGAATTAACAAAGATATGGCCGTTATTGCGCCCAATGGCATTGTTGGGCAGGTTATCGAGGTTTCCGACCATTTCTGTTCGGTAATGTCGGTAATCAATTCGCATTCACGTGTTTCGGCCAAACATAAAAATTCCAATCAGGTTGGAACGTTTATCTGGAAAGGAAGCAATTATCGCAAGGGCACCTTGATTGATTTACCCTTGCATGTGCCTTTGCAAATTGGCGATTCCATTATCACCAGCGGCTATTCGCACATTTTTCCCGAAGGCCAGTTGATTGGTGTGGTTGATGATTTCAGGATTGAAAAGGGCGGGAATTTTTATACCGTGGATGTGGCTTTTACCATTGACTACAACAAAGTTTTTAATGTTTATGTTGTAAAAAGCCTGATGCGAAAGGAATTGCAGGATCTGGAGAAACTGGAGGATCAGAATTAACAATTTAAATGCAGAAAACTATAGATGTTTAATAAAAATATCATTCGCTTTGTTGTGCTTGTAATGTTTCAGGTGTTGGTGCTGAACAGCCTGAGTTTTGGCGGTTACGCCTATCCTGCTTTGTACGTCTATTTTATACTTTTATTACCTTTTCAAACGGCAGGCTGGGTGCTGCTGGTATCGTCATTTTTTTTAGGCCTGAGTATTGATTTTTTTACAAATAGTCTTGGCATGAATGCCGCAGCCTCGGTGTTTATGGCTTTTAGCCGGAGCGGTGTTCTAAATTTACTCCGCTCCAAAAGAGAGTACGAACTTAGTGTTTCGCCCGGCATTAAAGATCTTGGTTTAACCTGGTTTCTTACCTATTCTTTTATACTCATCTTAATACATCACACCATCCTGTTTTCGATTGAGGCATTCAGTTTTTCTGACATTTTACAAACAGTGATCAGAATTATTTTAAGCAGTATTTTAACATTGTTGCTTGCGGTTTTGGCACAGATTCTCTTTTACCGGCAGGATAAAGTCCAGAAATCCTTTGTCTGAAAAAATTCAACATTCAACCGTTTTCCTGTTACTTTTGCAGCCAAATTTTATTTATAAACTAAAGATTCAATTCAGATGAAAAAACTATTGTGGATTTTTTTAATCGTTATTGCCTTTGCTTCATGCACCAATAATGCCGGTCAATTTCAGATAAACGCAACACTGCCCGATGCTCCAGAAGGCTTGGTAATGCTTGCCAAAGCCGTGGATGGTGTGCTGGTAAATTTTGACTCGGTACAAGTTGTAAAAGGTAATTTCGCCTTTAAAGGAAAAATCGAAATGCCGGAGATTTATTACCTTATCTTTCAGAAAACTTCCCAACGAATACTCGTTTTTACCGAACCAAAGCAAATAACAATCACAGGAAGCCTTGAGGAACCAAAAGTTGAAGGATCAGATTCACACCTATTGTTTGATAAATTCCAGGGCAAAATCAAAGAAAATGACGCCGAGCGAAACACCATTTATGCCCAGTACCAGCAAGCAGAATCGGCAGGTGACACTGCAACCATGAGCACCATCGAAAAACGTTTTAGCCAGATTGATGAAGAAGAAATTGCCTACATTTTAGATTTTGCAAAAACAAACACAACTTCTGTTGTGGCGCCATTCATCATGACCCGTTACAGCTACAATTACAAATTAGCCGAACTGGAGGATGTTTATTCAAAATTTGATCCGACAACGAAAAATACGAAATACGCCATAAACCTTTTGGAAACCATCGAAACTTTACGCAAAGTCGAAATTGGACAACCTGCTCCCGATTTTACCCAAAACGATACCCAGGGAAACCCGTTTTCGCTATCGAATTTAAAAGGCAAATATGTGTTGGTTGATTTTTGGGCATCATGGTGTGGGCCATGCCGGGCCGAAAACCCCAATGTTGTTGAGGCTTTCCAGAAATATAACGCCAAAGGTTTTACTGTTCTGGGTGTTTCGCTCGACCGCGACAAGACTAAATGGATTGCTGCCATTTCTGAAGATAATCTCACCTGGGCACATATTTCGGATTTAAAATATTGGGATAATGCTGCCGCCAAACTTTATGGCGTCAGGTCAATCCCGGCAAACTTCCTTGTTGACCCGAATGGAATTATTGTAGGCAAAGGCCTGAGAGGGCAAGATTTGCTTGATAAATTAGCTGAAGTTTTAAAATAGCCTGATTTGAAAATGATAAACGGGATTCTCCATATTTTTGGATAAGCCCGATCCCGAAACATCGCTTTCAGGCAAAAAAAAACTGTTGAAGTCGATCACAAGATTT
>CAIYZW010000957.1 GCA_903930725.1 uncultured Bacteroidota bacterium | reverse complement strand
GGGTGTTCCGGAACTCCGCAAAGCAATTTCCAAAAAAGTTGAGAAGGATCATGGTGCCTTGTACGATTTCGAAAAGGAAATTACCATTACTGCCGGTGCTACGCAGGCGCTTTTTACAGCTATTGCGGCTTTTGTCCGGGATAATGATGAAGTAATAATTTTTGAACCGGCCTACGATTCTTACGCTCCCGCAGTGAAACTCAATGGTGGCACCATCAAACATGCACGCATGGAAATGCCGGGATTTAAGATAAACTGGCAGCAGCTAACAAAACTAATCAGCAGCAATACCCGGATGATCATCATTAATACACCGCACAATCCTACCGGTGCTGTTCTTGATGATGAAGATTTGCACCAGCTCGAAAAACTCACAAAAAAAACCGACATCATTGTTTTGAGTGATGAAGTTTATGAACACCTGATTTTTGATGGAATCCAGCATCAGAGCGTTTGCAGATATCCCGAACTGGCAAAACGAAGCCTGGCAATTGGCTCGTTTGGTAAAACTTTTCATGCCACAGGTTGGAAAATTGGTTACGTAATGGCCCCGGAAAACCTGATGAGTGAATTCAGAAAAGTTCATCAATGGGTTGTTTTTGCGGTAAATACGCCCATCCAAATGGCCATGGCTGAGTTTTTAAACGACGAAAATCACTATAAATCACTTCCGGCATTTTATCAGCAAAAGCGCGATTATTTTCTCGACCTCATCAAAACATCCAGGTTTAAGGTAGTTCAGTCGCATGGCACTTATTTTCAATGCCTCGACTATTCACAAATTTCGGATGAGCACGATTTTGCTTTTGCTAAAAAATTAACCACCGATCACGGAATTGCATCAATACCGCTGTCGCCCTTTTTTAAAGAAGGAAGCAACGAAAAAATCCTTCGCTTTTGTTTTGCAAAAAGGGAAGAAACCCTCATCAAAGCTGCCGATATTTTATGCAAGATCTGAATGTAGCTGTTGTCCAGGCTGACCTGGAATGGGAAAACTGTGAAGTAAACTTAGCAAGATTCGATGAAAAACTAAGTCATCTCAGCCCAGGTACCGACCTGGTGATTCTTCCCGAAATGTTCAATACCGGATTTTCGATAAATCCAAAAAAAATTGCCGAAAAAGCTGATGGTCCGTCATTTACATGGATGCAGGAAAAAGCTGCAAGCCTAAATTCGGCTATTACTGGCAGCATTTTGACTGAGGAGTCCGGAAATTATTTTAACCGGCTTTTCTGGATTTGGCCTGACGGGACTTTTGAAACCTACGACAAAAGGCATCTTTTCCGTATGGGAAGGGAGTTTCAGGTGTTTACTGCTGGAAAAAAACGGAATATTATTGAATTTAAGGGTTGGAAAATTTTACCATTGATCTGTTATGATCTGCGTTTTCCGGTTTGGAGCAAAAACCGTTATCTTGCCAGCAGTTATGAATACGACCTTTTAATTTATATTGCCAACTGGCCGGTACCACGAAGTTTTGCCTGGCAGCAACTCCTGATCGCCCGTGCTATCGAAAATCAGGCATATTGCATCGGGACAAACCGCGTTGGCCGCGATGGTAAAAACATTGCGCATTCCGGCGATTCTGCCATCCTCGATTTTAATGGAAATGTTATTTCAAAAGCCGAACCGAACAAAGAACAAATTATTTATGGTACGCTGGCTTCGGAGCCAATGATGCAGTTTCGCAACGAATTTACCATTGGAGCAGATTGGGATAAATTTACTTTTGGCGTTTAGGAATAATGTTTTAGACCTTTTGTTCATCAAATCCGGTATTTATTCAACATAAATTCAGCATTTTAATCACTTAACCTGATAATTATCTACTTTCGCATTTTTCCAAATCTTATCAAAAATTATGACCCAAATTAAAGGCAAAACAGTTTTAATCACCGGAGGAGCCGCCGGAATTGGCAAACTTATGGGTAAAAATCTTATCCGGAAAGGTGCTTCAAAATTAATTATCTGGGACATTAATCCAGATTTTCTAAAACAAGCAACCGACGAACTTCAATGCAAAAATTGCAATGTTTTTCCTTATCTGATTGATGTTTCTGATACTTCCGGAATTATCGCCACAGCTAAAAAAGTAAGAGATGAGGTAGGCGAAGTTGATATTTTGATAAACAATGCGGGCGTTGTGGTTGGTAAAGATTTTAAGGATCATTCGCATCATGACATTGATTTTACCATGCAAATAAATGCCAGCGCGGTAATGCATGTTACCCTCGAGTTTTTGCCCGGAATGATTGCAAAAGGCGAAGGGCATATTATAAATATTGCTTCTGCGGCAGGTTTGCTGGCCAATCCAAAAATGTCGGTGTATGTTGGCAGCAAATGGGGCGTTACCGGTTGGTCGGAATCGCTTCGGATAGAGCTGGAACAACTAAACCGCAAACTCCATGTTACCACTGTAAACCCCAGCTACATTGATACAGGCATGTTTGCCGGGGTAAAAACACATCCTTTTCTGCCCATTTTAAAACCCGAAAAAGTTGTAAATCGCATCATTCGGGCCATCGAAAAAGATAAATTACTTGTACGAACTCCTTATCTTGTAAAATGGATTCCTTTTGTACGTGCTGTCCTACCTCCACGCATTTTCGACTGGTTTGCCGGTGATTTTTTGAATGTTTACAAATCAATGGCAGGTTTTGCCGGGCACCAGGATCAGGATTTTACCAGGAAGTAATCGAAGAGTCCGTTTTTTTCTCAATAAGTTTTGCCTATTCTTATACTTTTTTTCGAGCGGATGTATTCT
>CAIYZW010000956.1 GCA_903930725.1 uncultured Bacteroidota bacterium | reverse complement strand
GGTTGCTAATATTTTGCGATTTGCAAGTTTGATGATCATTGGTGAGCAATATGCACTTTTTTCGCTGTTTCCTTTACTTTTCCAGATGAGTTTGCCGGTATCCTTGTTAAGCGCCAGAACATTATCGTTTTTGCCACCGGGCGTACAATACAGTTTATCGTCGTCAATCAAGAGGTTTTCGGTATAGCCCCATTGAATATTTTCTCCGTCGTAAGCAACCGTCAGATCCACTTTCCAGAGGATATTTCCTTTTTCGGCATCCAGACAAACCAACTCTCCAAAACCGCTGAGTGTGTAAACTTTATCAATATAAAATAAAGGTGCCGAGCGCACCCCGGGAAAACTTTCGCTCCACTCTTTCCCATATTCGGTTTTCCAGATCAGTTTTCCGGAATGGTCCAAAGCTGCGATAAAACCGGTTTCGTCGTTTGTTCCGGCAGCAAAAACTTTGGTTTTGGTAACTGCAACTGAAGCGTGGCCATTGCCGAGTTCCTCGTAACTCCAGAGCATGGCAGGGCCTTTTTTGGGCCATTGTTTAAGCAAGCCTGTTTCGTTGTAAATGCCATCACGGTTTGGTCCACGCCATTGCGCGATCTCCTGTGAATAAAGGCCAATTCCGGCAATAAATCCAAAAATAATAGTAAAAATAGCTTTCATAATCTCTCTAATTTTGTTTAAATGTAGCGACTTCAAAAATAGCAGAATCATATCAAACATAAAGAATATTTTTTGGAGCCGGAAGTCCGAAGACCGAAGTCAGGAGTTGAGCTTCCATACTTTTATACATTTGTTTTCTGTCTTCCTGCTTCCGACTTCGGTCTTCCAGCCTATTCATTCATAAACTTTGCAATGTCTTTTAAAACGATGATCCCGGTCATTTTTTCGTGCTGTTTTCCGTTTTCGGTGATGATCAGTGCATCAAAATAACGATTTTTTGGTTCGGCCTGAAATGAATTCCGGTACAATTCGGCAGCTTCATAAACTGACATCGAGCGTGAAATTATTCCAAAATTATGCTTGTATTCGGCGGTGTTTAATACCTGGCTTATTTTGGTTTGAGATGGTGAAACCGACGTCTGACTTGCCAGCCAGAACGCGATATGATTCCCGTTAAGTACTTCCACAATTGTGGTATTGTCCATCACCGGAACCTGCGTAATTTTATGTTTAAGCATAATTTGCAGGGCTTTGTCGAGGGTATCGTTGATAAAACAATAAAACACCCGCTTTTCAAAGATTTCTACTTTGCTGGGGTGCCTGATCAAATCCCAGATTTTTTCAAATTCGTCAACTACCTCATCCAGAGGTTCGGCAATGGTGAGCCCGCCAAACCTGTCGTTATGAACAAGTACATTGCGCAGGTCGCCAAAAGTAAATAACACATCCTGAAAACGGCGGATAATGGCATCTTTCGCTGCTGCCCTCCTCAACAGGAAACGGAATGGTGCAAAATTTCCCTGGTTGAACCGGTTTTGAAAATGGTGCTCAACCGCGTTAAAAATATTCAAAAACTTATCGGCATTTTGTGGCATAATAAAATCTCATTTTACCGAACAAGGATAGTCAGAATATCCGGGTTAGAGAAATTATATTTTAGCGATCCTGCCGAAAGACGATTCAGTGCAGGAAGTCGAAAGATTAAAAACAATTCTTATCGAATAATCAACGACCATCAGGACTACAAACCGGAATAAAAAAACCGGCTCTCGTTAAAGAAACCGGTAATTTTGCTGGAGCCTGATTGTATTAATAGATTTTGGAATTCTCCCGGTAACCCGGCTGGTTCGCAAACCAATTTGGATAAGTTGACCCTGAACTTGTTGCCCATTCATTAAAATGTAAATAGGCTTCATTGACTGGTGATTTTTCGATTGGATAATCAAAACTTTGATAAATATGAATTGCCCATGGCAAGCCATTTTTAGTTTTAAAATACCTTCCTGTACCAGGATCGCTGATGTCGTCCATTGTTCCCATGAGGCTTTCGGTGATTAGTGATGTTGGCGGATAATCCGGCAGGTGAACTTCGATGCCCCTGTTTTTATTGGCAATTAAAAATGGATTAAAGCTGCTAATATCCAGGTCGTTATAGGAATAAGTATTTGGTGGAAAATCAATAGTAATCCTTAAAGTATCCGGTAAAACATAAGGGGCATTCGGATCGGTATTTACACCGGTTCCTTGCCCAGGATGCTGCATCTGCCGGTAGGCATTATCAAAAACAATTATTGTGGGTTTCGACTGGCCATTTTCGGTTCCGTTGGCAGCAAGGTCAATAAAACCCTCGGTAAAACTGTAACCGGAAACATTGAGGAGTGTTGCATCAATGGTTGCCGGCAACTGAAATCCAAAACCATTTTGGTAGGATGCACCAAAAGCCTTTAAAATAAAGGTTCCGTTCAACTGAGTTACCATGTTGCTGGTGTTTGTCAACACCTTAAATTGGTAATCAACAACGAGGTCGTTAAAATCATAATCACCTTTACTTGGCCACATATCTTCAAATGCGAGCGTGCCGAATCCGGCGGCAGGAAAGAAATTCTCAATTAACACAGCTGATCCATTGTCGGTGATGGCTTTTACTGCCGAAAATTCAGATGTCACCAAATCCGTCATATTGCTGGCTGTTACGGATACAAAATATCCTACCGTTGCCAGAACCGGTGATTCGTGCAAAAAATTGGCAACGCCACTATTATCGGTTAAAACATCAAAAGCGAGCAGGAAAGTTTCGCCTTCGCCATAATTTGATTCGGCACCTAAATAGGTGTCCTTAGTCTGGTTTACGAAAAATTCGAGCCGGTGGGTTGTGTTTGGTACCGATGAGAGTGTGCCATCAATATAAAACTTCCCATCCTGATTGTATGCTGAATTTATGACCGGAAAAGTTTGACGGTTATTTCCAAATGGCGCTGTTCCAACCGAAACATCTTCATTTAGCGTCACTCCGTCAAAACTTGTGGCTATTTTAAGATGATTAATATCAATACCAACACCTCTGTTGTTGTATGTCGAATTCATGGTGATGAAGGCAGTTGCCGGATCAGCCCCGGTTCTGGTAGTTACCGAAATACCAACCTGGTTGTTGTAGCAGATGTTTTTCCTGACGGTATTTTTGGTACATCCGTTTATAACGTTAATGCCAGGGCCATCGTTGGAATAACAGGTGTTATTCTCGATTAAAAAGTTGGTTTCTTTACTTGGTGTTGTACTTCCACATTCGATACCGGCACCACCTGAATTACTTGCCGTTGGCGGAATATTGCTCCCTGAACGTGTATTGTAAACAAGATTGTTTCGTACGATGCTGTTGATGCCATTAACATCAATACCATCGTGAGCATTGGCCGAATACCAGTTACTCTCGAAAACTTCGTTAAACTCAAAAATCACCACCGATGAAAACGAAGATCCATTCATGGCAAGCCGTCCATTGTGGCCACAGTAGCAATTTGAAACGGTGACCAGATTTTCAGGATTTGTTTGTATCTCAATTCCCATCCGGTTATTTCTGTCGGCATCCAAAGCAGGCCTGCTGCCACTGGGAAGCACGCCAACAAAGTTTTTTCTTATCACGCTGTTGCCCGAATTCCCGATAACATAAATTGCATATTGGTCTGAATTATAAAGCGCCAGGCCTTCGATTACCACCGAGGCGACATTAACAGTTAATGCCCCGGTTTTGTCGTTTTCGTTAATGCAAATTGTAGGCCGCTCAAATTTGGGCAGTGGTATTTGATCAACGCCAACAGTTCCTCCAATCCCAAGCGGGCTATTATCAGCAATTCCGCGGTTTACCGACTGGGTAAATCCCAAAATTTGAGTGCCGGCTTTTGTTATCGCCGGCAAAGCTGTACCCAGGGAAATTGTCCACCAATCCCAGCCCGATTCTGAATTTGTTGCGGGAAAAGGAATATTAAAAACTATTTGAGGGTTGCTGCCAGTGTAAGCGTTTGCATCGGTAATAGCCTGACGTAAAGATCCGGCACCAGTGTTATTGGTATTGGAAACTGTAAATACCTGTGCATTTAATCCCGTCGAAACGGTCAAACTTACAATAATCAGCCAGAGTTTTAAACAATGAACAAAAAACTTACTTTGTGTAGTTTTCATAAGAAATATTTTATAAGCGTCTGAATCTTAATTAAATTGATACGAAATAATCTCTGAGGTCAGTTCGATGGGTGCTACTTTTCCGTTGAACAGGAGATCAACAGAAGTTTCGGAAGCCGGAACCGTGAGTTTGGTCGAGTATGGCTGATCTTGTTTTAAAAACGCTTTGAGGTAAACGGTGCCATTTGCCGAGGCAATTGATACTATGCCATCGGCATTTCCGGTGAGATTAACCTGGAAATCACTGGTTGTTTTCCAGTCGAATGTTG
>CAIYZW010000955.1 GCA_903930725.1 uncultured Bacteroidota bacterium | reverse complement strand
GCAATAAGATTAAGCGCGTACACGGGCCAGGTTGCCGGCGATGATGCCGTTTCCAAAGCAAACATAAACCGAAACCTGCGGTTTCAATCTTCGGTTACCGAAATTTCCACACAGGTCGAGTTTAACTTCTTTGATTATTTTACTGGCAGCAAACTAAATTATTTTACGCCGTATCTTTTTGCAGGACCTGGCTTTTTCATTTTTAACCCAAAGGTAAATTACAATGGTGATATGGTTTCGTTGGTCAACCTGCGAACCGAAGGTCAGACAAAAAATTACAGCCTTTATGGACTGGCTGCCACATTTGGATTTGGATTTAAATACAGCATAAATTCCCGGATAGGTTTGGGGGTTGAATGGGGAATGCGGAAAACAAATACCGATTATCTCGACGACGTCAGCAAAGTTTATTATCTTGATTTTGAAAACCTTTCGGCTGCAGATATTGATGCTGCCGAGTTTTTATCCGACCCATCGCCCATCAAACACAAACCAGATATGCAGCGGGGAAATCCCGAAAATAACGATTGGTACGCCATAGCCGGAGCTACTTTAACGTATCGGTTTACCATCGGTGAAAAATCAACCTGTTCGGATTTTGAGTATTCAAAGAATAAATAATACTTTTGCATCCATTTAAAAGGCCTTAACAGGCTGTTGATTTAGAAAGAATTACATTTTGCCGGAGAAAATTTTTGAAAATTAAAATAGCCAATGAGCCTCAAAGAAAAAATTGATCTCGACCGCCTGCCCCGCCATGTTGCTATAATTATGGACGGCAACGGAAGATGGGCCAAAAAACAGGGGAGGCTTCGCACTTTTGGACACGAAAGCGGGGTTACAGCAGTTCGCGAAACTGCCGAATCTGCTGCCGAATTAGGCATTGAGTACCTCACGCTTTATGCTTTTTCGACCGAAAACTGGAAACGCCCCCGACACGAAGTAGAAGCGCTCATGCACCTGCTCATCCGCACCATCAATAACGAGATGAAAACACTAAACGATAACAACATTCGTTTGCTTGCCATTGGAAATTTAAAAGCACTCAACAAAAATACCTACAAGCACTTACTCAAAGCCATTGATGAAACAAAAAACAACTCACGGATGAACCTGGTTCTTGCGCTTAGTTATAGTTCGCACGATGAGATTGTTGAAGCCACCAAAGAAATTGCTTTAAAGGTGAAAAACAATGAATTAGCTGTTGAAAACATTAATGAAAATACCATTTCGAAGCATCTTTTTACAAAGGACTTTCCCGATCCTGAGTTGCTGATCAGAACAAGCGGCGAATACCGGATAAGCAACTTTTTAATGTGGCAACTGGCTTATTCCGAACTCTATTTTACGCCAAAACTTTGGCCAGACTTCAGGCGCGAGGATTTTTATGAAGCCATTGTTGATTTTCAATGCAGAGAAAGACGATTTGGCCGGACAAGCGAACAAATCAGCGAGAAAGTAAAATTATAAAATGAACAAACCTTCACATTCGACAAAATATCGTTTTGTAATCAAGCGGTTTTCAGGAATAATTCTCCTGTTTTTTTTATTCTTTCCGGGCTGGCTCAATGCCCAGATTGACATTGGCCAAAGCGCCCTCGAACTCGACTATATGCAGCCAAAAGAATATGAAATTGGCGGGATTACAGTTTCGGGAATTCAATTTTTAGACGAAAACGTCCTGATCATGATTTCGGGCCTCACTGTTGGCGAAAAAATAAAAATCCCCAGCGACCGGTTCAAAAACGCCATTGTTAAACTCTGGGAACAGGGCTTGTTCGAGTACATCAACATTACAGCTACCGATGTAAAAGATAATGTGGTGTTTTTGAATATCGAACTTCAGGAAAAACCACGCTTATCGAAATTTACGTTTGGTGGAGTTAAAAAAGCCGAAGCCGACAACCTGCGTGATGAAATTGTAATTGCCCGTGGTGACGTGGTTACCGAAAACCTCCTGGCAACAATTAAACACAAAATCAAAAAATATTATAACAAAAAGGGCTATCTCAATGCCGAAGCAATCATCAGTCAAATTCCTGATACGGCCAAAGCCAACAGCGTTATTCTTAACATCAAAATCGAGAAAAACGACCGCGTCAGAATCTTTAAAATTGACTTAAAAGGCAACAAGCACCTGACTGATGAAGTGGCTTTACGAACATTTAAGAAAACCAAAGAAAAAGGCGTTTTCAGGCCTTTGGACGATATTGACGAGTTAATCTGGAGTTCGATTAAAACAGCCTTTCAATTGCAATTTGACACTCTAATTGCTGATGCCGGAAAATACGTGAACAAAAACCTCAAAATGAGGATTTTTAAATCATCAAAGTATATCGAAAGCGATTATATCGAAGACAAGGAAAAGCTTATCGAAAAAT
>CAIYZW010000954.1 GCA_903930725.1 uncultured Bacteroidota bacterium | reverse complement strand
CCTGTCGAACAAAACCGTATTCAAAACCGTTGGCTAAGTCTGCAAGCGGAGCAACAACTTATTAATTTAAAAAATTGAGTATGGAAAACAAATTAGCAAATCCAGCCCCTCTTGGTTTGATGGGTTTTGGAATGACAACAGTCCTTTTAAACATTCACAACGCAGGCTTTTTCCCGGTAACCTCAATGGTACTGGCAATGGGTATCTTTTACGGTGGAATTGGTCAGGTAATTGCCGGTATTTTGGAATTCAAAAAAGGCAACACATTCGGAACTACCGCATTTACATCGTATGGCTTGTTCTGGATAACACTTGTTGCTTTGTGGATAATTCCCGATTTTGAATGGGCAAAAGCTGTAAATGCCGAAGGTGTCTTAACGTCAAAAGGAATCGCCTCTACACATGCTTACATGGGTTGGTACCTGTTTATGTGGGGATTATTTACCTTCTTCATGTGGATTGGGACTTTTGGGAAGAACCGCGCTTTACAAATCATTTTTTGCAGCCTTGTCATACTTTTCTGGCTTCTTGCCATCAGAGATTGGTCGGGTTCGAAACTGATCGGGACGATTGCCGGTTATGAAGGGATTTTCTGCGGATTTTCGGCGATATACCTTGCCATGGCTGAAGTTATTAACGAAACTCAAGGAAAAACTGTTTTGCCAATCGGGGAACGGAAATAATATTCTAATCCATTTTTTCAAAAAAGGGTGTCTGGAAGGAAGTTTTCCAGACACCTTTTTTCGTTTTCAATTTGTTTTACTTTCATATTATTCTTATTATCATTCATTTAAAAGATATTCTTTTCAAAATTTTCAGCAAAAAGGAAATAAGATCATTCAGGAATAAGTTAAAAATAAGTTTCATACTTTTGTGAAGCATTTCACAACATGCGTTTTTATACTGTTACAATTTAAAACACCTGATTCTTAAAAAATAAAAATATGGGAATTCGTAAGCTAAGCAGCATTTTCAGACCACAAAGAATAGCACTGATTGGTGTACCTGCAAATCCAAACAGTGTTGGCGGAGTAACTTTACGAAACCTCGTAGGAGGTGGGTTCAGTGGAGTTGTTTATCCTGTAAATCCTAAATATGAAGCGGTGATGGGCATTCCATGCTTCCCTAATGTAAAAAGCCTCCCCAAAGTCCCCGACCTGGCAGTTATTACAACGCCAGCCAGTGTAGTGCCACAAATTGTTCAGGAATGTGGTGAAGCCGGCGTTAAAGGTATTATCATTATGTCGGCGGGGTTTAAAGAGGTTGGCCCAGAAGGAAAAGACCTCGAAACCCAGGTACGGCAAATCGTTAAAAAATACGATATGCGGGTAATCGGGCCGAATTGTCTTGGAGTAATGGTGCCTTCTCAAAAACTAAACATCAGTTTTGCATCAACCATGCCTAAACCGGGTAATGTTGCTTTTATTTCGCAGTCAGGCGCTTTATGCACATCGGTGCTCGATTGGGCTGAAGAAGAAAATATCGGATTTTCATATTTCGTTTCCATCGGAAATACGATGGATGTTGGTTTTGGCGATTTGATTGATTATTTTGGTCAGGATCCAAACACAAAATCCATTGTTTTGTATGTTGAATCAATTTCGTGGGCACACGAATTTATGACTGCTGCCCGCGCCTTTGCCCGCAAAAAGCCAATCATCGTTTATAAAGCAGGTCGTTTTCCCGAATCAGCAAAAGCTGCTGCTTCGCACACCGGAGCCATGGCTTCCGAAGATTCCATTTACGATGCACTTTTCAGGCGTGCCGGTATTGCCCGTGTTTATAATATTGGTAACATTTTCGATTTTACCGATTTGATAGGAAGGAAACGGATTCCAAAGGGTGCAAACCTTGCCATTATTACCAACGCCGGAGGCCCCGGCGTTATGGCCACAGATGCTTTGATAGCCAAAAACGGGCATCTTTGCAAGCTTTCGGAAGAAACTATGGGAAAACTTGATAAGATGCTGCCCCCTTACTGGTCGCATGGAAACCCTGTTGATGTGCTGGGAGACGCAACTCCGGAAAGGGTTTCGTTAGCCACCGAACTGGTGATGAACGATCCGGGGGTTGACGCTGTTATGGTAATCCTTACTCCACAGGCCATGACCAAACCTACCGAAACTGCACAGGCTATTGTAAAAATTTCGCAAAACTCATCAAAACCAATTATTGCAGTTTGGCTTGGTGGCCGCAGCATGCGCGAAGGAATGAATATATTCAACAACTCAGGAATTGCGGCCTTCCCTACTCCGGAACAAGCCGTGAGAGCATTTATGACTTTGGTTGAATATTCCAGAAATTTAGATGCCATTTTCGAAACACCCAAAGAAATTCCCGTCTCTTTTACTTATGATCGGGCTAAAATCAGAGAGAAATTTGTGACCGAAATTTTCCCCAAGCAAAATGTATTAAGCGAGGAAGATTCGAAAGCGCTCCTAAACGCTTATGGCATTGATACTACCAACCCGGTGCTTGCAAAAGACGCTGAAGATG
>CAIYZW010000953.1 GCA_903930725.1 uncultured Bacteroidota bacterium | reverse complement strand
TGGCCCGGGCGGTCCGAGGTTGCCCTTGTCGCCTTTGTCGCCCTTGGATCCCGCCGCCCCCGCTGGCCCCGCCGGCCCGATTGGTCCTATGGGGCCGGGGATCGGCAATCCAATGTCCACCCAACTTGTAATTGATAACTTTTTATTTACCTGCCACAAACATACTGCCCACTGCTTACTGACTACTGGTCACTGCTTACTGGTCACTGCCTACTGCCCACTGCCTACTCCATTCTTATCAAGTAATTCCTCCAGATAATGCTTTTCGATGCCAAAGGCTTTTTTGATCTGATGAATCTGGCCGGTAATTTTTGCTACATCAGGTTTTACCGGGCTTTTGCGGCCAACAATCATCACATTTTTGGGGGTATGATTTGTCGAGATAAACTCGAAAGCCTTGGTTTGATAACCATACTTTTCGAGTATTAAAGCGCGTAATCCGTCGGTGAGCATTTCGGCCTGACGCTCCATAAAAATCCCATGTTTCAGTATGGGTTTCATCTCGTTTTCGGGATTCATCTCATTGCGGATTTGTTTTTGGCAACAAGGTGCACAAATTATATATCCGGCATCAGCCGAAATTCCTTTAAAAATGGCATCATCCGTGGCAGTGTCGCAGGCATGAAGCGCGATAAGCATATCAATCTTTTCGATTTTATAATCACCAATCGTACCCTGAACAAACGAAAGTCCGTCAAAACCCGATTCCCGGGCGGTACGGTTGCATAGGTCAACAAGGTTTTGCCTCATTTCGACGCCTGTAATGTTAACCTCCATTTTAAGATTATTTACCAAATGGTCGTACAAAGCAAAAGTGAGGTAACCTTTTCCGCTGCCCATGTCGGCGATGGCAAATGGCTTATCTGGAAAATTTTCCTTGAGGTTGCTGTCAACAATTTCGATGTATTTATCAATCTGACGGAATTTATCGTTCATCGAAGGGATGATTTTGCCGTCGCTCGTGGTCAATCCCAACTTTTGAAGATAAATACTGCCTTCGGTTTTTATGAGGCGGCGTTTTATTTTGTCATGATCAAATTCCTGTAAAGCAGTCAGGCTGGGCTTACTTGCAAAAATACGGGCTTCCCGCTTTTTGTTAAACAAAACCTGGATATCTTCTTTTGATGTAAAAAGAGATGCTGCCAAAAAATCTTTACCAAGATGTTCTTTAATTAGAAGCAGCGCTTCGGGGAGGCTCATGTTTTTGGTAATGTCGCTGGTTTGATGCCGAAAAACCACTGAGAGCAGTTTTTCATCTTTTATCAAAACCGGCCTGAGATAAATATTATTCAATGTTGACGATTTGAGTGCCTTTTTCCCCAGCGTAAGTTTTATAAAGGTTCCATCCGCATGACTGCTTTCAAAGCTTTCGATGAAACCCGCAATATTATTAAGTTCGTTCATTTTTGTTTTTTTTAAAGAAGTGGCAAAGTTAACCTGTTTGATGCAGGAAAAGCCAGTGCTTGTTTCAAATTCAATAAAATCAAAAAACTAACCAACCAATCATTTGATTTTAAAATTATGGCGAGGCAGATCAAATTTTTGACAGATAAAACCATCCACCATCGCAAAGTTTGCAGTAAATTTACAGCCATTATTCACGCATAAAATTAGCTATCATGGATTATAAAGCATTTTTTAAACTCACGTACGGCCTTTACATCATCAGTTCGAAAGACGGCGAAAAACTTACCGGACACATCTCAAACACTGTTTTCCAGGTTACTGCCGAGCCACCGAGAATCGCCATTTCCACGCATCAGAAAAACCTGACTACCGATTTTATCAGAAAAAGTGGCGTTTTTTCGATATCCGTCCTTCAGCAAAACATTGATCTGGATTTCATCGGTCCCTGGGGCTTTAAAAGCGGACGCGAAGTTGATAAATTCAAAAACACCAGCTTCATAACCCGCAAAACCGGAGCACCTATCGTTTTAGATAAAACCATTGCCTGGTACGATTGCGAAGTGGAAGAAACCCACGAAATTGGAACGCATGTGATTTTTATTGGCAAAGTGGTTGATGCCGAAGTAACAGATGACACCTCAAAACCGCTTACCTACGACCATTACCGTTATAATATTAAAGGTGTATCGCCGGCCAATTCGCCCACCTACATCGAAAAAGATAAGCTGGCCGGCATTAAAACCGACGAAAACAAACCAAAAGTCGAAACTCCAGCCCCCAAAGCCGACGGGAAAGACTGGCGGAAATACCGCTGTATCGTTTGCGGCCACATTTACGACCCTACTGAAGGCGACCCTCCAGCCGGAATAAAACCCGGAACTGCTTTTGAAGATATTCCCGACAACTGGACCTGCCCAATCTGCGGTGTAACCAAAGAAGATTTTGTGGCTATGGATTAAAATTCCATCGATTTTATGATGTTTCCAATAAACCACACATTCAGCATCCGATGAACATTCAAAATTTCAAAACCGATTTAAACCAAAGCAAGTATTCTTTTAACAGAACATTCGATTTATGATTATTAGCGTTTTGGAAATAGCTTTGCTCATCATGCTTCCTTTAGTTTTGTTTTATCAACGGAGCATTTGGTCTTACAAAAAATATTTGCCGGCCATAATTTTTATTTATTTGATTTGGTATTTAACCTACGCGCTGTTTCACGAGTTGATGCACCTGCTGGGTGCCTGGTTTTTTGATAAAACTGTTTATGAAATTAAATTGATTCCAAAGTTTTGGACTGGTGATCTTGGTTCAGGATTTGTCAGATATGATTACAAAGCCGATTCAACCGATTTTGTAATTATCCTTCTTCCATATGCCCGGGATATGATACTTCTTGCAATTGGGTATTTATTGATAATTAAAACCCGGATAAAAAAGCCTTTTATGATAGGGTTAATTTTAGTGATAACGATTCTCAGTTCGCTGTTCGATATTGCGAACAACTATTTTGCTTATTTACTTGGCTCCATGAACGATTTTAATGCCCTTGCCGAATCGGGCAGTAAGCCAATTTCACATTTTATTGGGATTTCATTTTTTATCACATCAGCAATCATTACAATACACATTTTAAAACGATTTAAGAATTATCCCGAACATTACATCAGGTAAAAAAACATTCCCTGCATTTCTCTGACCAGGCAAATTATCTTTAGCTTTGTTGGAATTTAATAAAACGGTTTTTATTGGTAAACAGAAGGCCACTTAACATTAATCATTTAAAAGAAAAGGAATGTTGTATTTTCGAGAATTTGAATTAGAGGAAAACGACCAGGAAAAGATCGAAAAAAGAATCAGGGATCTTTCAAAAAAAAGGCATACATCTTTAGATATTGTTCCCTCTTCCGCCTTTGCTCCTGATGATAAACTGTTTTTAGCTATCGAACGCAATGATAATTTTACTTTAACCAGAATAAGGTATTTTTTCGGACAGTTTTTGCCAAAAATTATCGTTCGGTTTAATAAATCAAACCTCCGCTATTACAAAATAAGATTGAGTTTGCTCTCTTCGATAATTTTTGTTTTCATTTGCTGGATAATATTATCCTGGGGTCTGAGATTTTTGCAAACCGCACAATCGGCGGGTGACTTTTCGATTTTGTTTTTAACGGTATCGATGTATTTATTTTTGATAATGATCGAAATTGCCATAACAAAAAGAAAACTAAAACATTTGGGAAAATAAGCAAGCACTACCTGGCAGTTTGCAAACTGCCGGATAATATGCAAAAAATTCAAACCTATGGACTTTACCGAAGTAATGAAAAAACACACTACCGAAGAGTT
>CAIYZW010000952.1 GCA_903930725.1 uncultured Bacteroidota bacterium | reverse complement strand
CTCTGTTTTTGCGTAATACAACTTCTTCATTCGAAGGATAAATGTAAACCTGCTGCGAATCGCTGAGCGAAACTTCGGGAACACCCCGGATTATCAGATCGAAATTTGAGAGGCTAAGTGTGGCGTTGTCGTTATTTTCGACACTCGAAACAAAATTGATAACATCATAATCAACCTTACTGTTTTTTGCATCAACATAATGGTAAACCTTTTGCAGGATGGTGGCACGTTTTGTATCAATATCAAAATTTAAAAATCCCTGTTTCGAAAGGTTGATTACCAATGCTTCCACCTGATTTTCGGGCAGTTTGATGTATTCTGCCATCTCGTAAACATAAAAATAATTGGTGTTGCGTGCCTTCGAAAACTCTTTTATTAGCAGTAATGGATGCTTCACATCTATTCCCTGGAGGTAATCGAAATGCCGTTCCGAATAATATTTATCGGATGTAAAAATTGCGGTACTTACATTTTGGATGCCTTTGGTGGAGCGAAAAGCAATATTTGGCTCGTCAATTTTCCAGTAAATGGCCTCGCAGTTTATGCCCAGGCAGTGATACGAGTCGAGATAAGGGCTTTGACCAATGCCTTCGTCGAGGCGGAGCATCGAAAACTCGCGGCTTTTGTTGATGTACTTGAATGCCAGACCGGAATGATAAATCGAATCGTTGTTATGATAAATACTCACCGAGGCACGCGCCGAATTTATGCGGTCGTGTTCAAAGACAAATGTTTTTGAACGTGCAACCAAAAGATCGAAATAGTCGCCTTTGTCATCATACTTTTTTTTAAAAGTAACGATTGCATCATTTTCCTCGGTTCCTTCACCAATCATCCTGGCGCCTTTCATCGAAAAGCCACCTTTGTAGTCAATATCCCGGAAAATCTCCGAAATAGACAGGTCTTTGATCTCCGAATTAAACTGCGGATAAAGTGCATTGTCGGCAGTAACAGCGTTTGTCGAAATCTTTTCTTCGAGTTTTCCAATCAGAGCTTCAGGGAAATAGTCTTTATTATAAAATTTTACCCGATCGGCTTCAAATTTTGACGAATTAAGGAGGATTTCGTAGTTCCCGAGTGTTGCAAAAGTGCTGTCGGGATTAAGCCCCGCGCGCCGCCAATCAATTCGCCCTCCATCGCCTTTCCAGAGGAATTCGGCCGGATAATACATACCCGAAGTCTGATAAATAATCGAGCTGTCGTTCTTTGTGCGACAAATCAGGTCGAGCTGGGGCATCGAAACAAAAAGCACCGAATCGTTGATAAATCTGAAATTGCCGTTGCTGCTGTTCCAGTTAAAAATCCTCGAATCGAACAACTGGTTTTTTTCTAAAAGACCCGCCGTAAACTCGAGGTTTGTAATAAAAAGTTTGGTGCCCAGTTTTTTGGATAATATGTCGGGCATGGCCAAAAGCCAGGTGTTAAAGCTGTTTTGGTCATGTTTTAGATTTATAAAAGCTATTAGTGTTTTAAGATAAATCTCGAAATGCGGGAACGGTTTGATGCGGTTTTTTAGCATGAGGTTTGCCGTGACATAAATTTCGAGTTTTTGTTGATGGTTAAAACTTTCGGCTATCCAAAGTTCCTTAAAACTGCCTAGTGTTCCAAGGGCTTGTTCTTTATTTTCTTTGATGCCGATGCTTTCGAAAAATGTGGTGAGTTCGCCGATAAAAACCACCGAATCGGGTGTAAAAGAGCGGATAACCTGCGCCGGGAGCAGGTTTACACAAATCAGGAAGAAAGCTAAAATTACACAACGGCGTATCATTATTTCAAGCCTGGAGTTTTACTTTACACTAAGTTTGGTTATTTAGCGGTAAACTGTTGATTTTATTGCAGGTGGGCTGCCTTTTTAAAGTATTTTAGCGATTGGGGCAGATGGTTTTTTTAGATGCCGAAAACGGGGATGGGTGCTGCTTTTAGAATGAATCCGTTTGATGTAAAGGGCCAAATCGTAGAGTGCAGAGTGCAGTTGGTAGTCGGGGGCGAAAGTACAATTGCGAACTGGCATAAAATAAAAAGACTAAATTTGACCGATGATTTCAGTCGGTGAATTTTAAATCAATCCGGAAATTTAAATGAACAACATTCTTTATCTGGCGCCATTACAGGGATACACGGAACTTGAGTTTCGCCGGGCATGGTCCAAATTTTTCACAGGATTCGACCTGGCTTTAAGCCCGTTTATTCCTTTGGTCGAAGGTGAAAGGTTCAGAAGTCATCATTTGCGGGATGTTATGCCCGACTCGAACAAAGATTTGACTGTAATCCCGCAGGTTTTGGGTAATGATCCCGCAAAATTTCTGATGCTTGCCCAAAGTTTAAGCGAGCTGGGTTTCGAAACCATGAACTGGAACCTGGGATGCCCCAAACGAATTGTTGCACGCAAGAAACGTGGCTCAGGTCTGTTGCCATTTCCGGAAATGATTCGTGAAATTCTTGAAAAAATCATTCCTGCACTGCCATTAAAACTTTCGATAAAAACCCGTCTTGGGTATTATTCTCCCATCGAATTTACCGGGCTGATTGAAGTTTATAACAGTTTCCCGCTACAAAGCCTTATCGTTCATCCCCGCACAGGGCTTCAGATATACGATGGCGATATGTTCCTTGATGATTTTGAAAAAGCGTTGCCCAACATCCGGCATCAGGTGGTTTTTAGTGGCGAAATTGTTGATTACGATAGTTTTAAAAATTTCTGTTTGCGGTTTCCTTCAATCACCGGTTGGATGATCGGGCGGGCCGTGCTTTCAAATCCATTTCTTCCCGAATGGATAAAATCCGGAAAAGCCGAAACCAACGATCAAAAAATCAGATTAAAATTGCAGCACTTTCACGAAGAATTGTATTGCGAAATCAGGCACAGGATTAAAAACGAGAGGCCTTTGCTGAATAAGATGAAAGATTACTGGTCGTATTTTTCGCATTGGTTTATAAACGGACAATCTATTTTTATCCACCTTGCCCACACCAATTCGTTAATCGAGTTCAACAACTCGGTGAAGAAATTCTTTGAAACCGAATCGCTTGCCCCTTTTGAAGGCCGGAGCAACCGACCACTTACCACCACCTGCCGGTCGTTTATTCATATTTGAGCGCTTCAACCGGATTTTCGCGGGCTGCTTTAAACGACTGCCAGGCAACGGTAAATATCGCAATCATCAGCGAAAGCAAAAGCGTAACCACAAAAATCCACCAGCCTACCGGTGCTTTGTAGGCAAAATTATCGAGCCATCGCTGCATTGCAAACCATGCCATGGGCCATCCAACAATATTTCCGATTAACACGAGCTTTGTAAAATCTTTGGTCAGCCACCAGATAATCAGTGTTGTGCTGGCTCCAAAAGTTTTCCTGATACCGATTTCCTTGCGGCGTTGTTGGGTTAGATAAGATGCAAGACCGAAAAGGCCTAGACACGAAATCAAAATGGCCAGACCAGCAATATATGAAAAGAGTTTCCCAAATCGCTGCTCTTCATTGTATGATCTTTTAAGCGATTGATCGAGAAAATTATAGATGAAAGGCTCGGCAGGAAACAATTTTGCCCAGGTTTTTTCGATTTCGGAAATGGCCTTTGGATAATCGGTAGTATTGATTTTTACCGAAAGGAAATTGAAACCGGAAAACGGCTTACAGGTAATAAGCAGCGGTTCGATTTGCTGATGCAAAGGGGCAAAATGAAAATCGCCAACCACACCAATAATTTTATGCGCGCCATCCCGGAAAATGGTTTTTCCCACCGGGTCGGTCCATCCCAGGTTATCGGCCAGTTTTTGGTTGATAAGAAAAGTACTTTCATCAGAGCGGGATTCTACTGCAAAATTCCTTCCCGTTACAACCTTAATATCCAACGTTTCCAGAAAATCATCATCAATATCAAGCGCATGAAACATCATGGGCTTATCCAAACCTTCGGGCGTGTAACCATTCGACGTAAAACCCCAAACCGGAATGTCGGAAGATGCACCGGCAGATTTAACAAAAGGCAGGGCTTTCAACTCGTTTTTTAAAATTTCATACCCTGCTTTTGAATCTTCACCTTTCAGATCCAAAACAAGCACGTTTTCTTTTTGATAGCCCAGCGGCTTGTTGTTGATGAAATTTAATTGCCTGTAAACCACCAAAGTTGCAATTATCAGAATGGTTGACATCATAAACTGAAATACCACCAAAACATTTCGAAAACCCTTGCCTTTGTTGGCCGACAACAAATTTCCCTTTATTACTTTGATTGGATTGAACGACGACATAAAAAATGCGGGATAGCTTCCTGCCAGGATTCCAACAGCCAATCCCATCAAAATTATAATCCCTGCAAGTTTTAAAAAGGGTATATCAAAAAGACTTAGCCTTGAATCAATGATTTCGCTAAAATCGGGCATGAAAAGTTCAGCCACAAACAACGAAACAATAATGGCAACATAACTTATCACCAGCGATTCTGCCAAAAACTGAAAAATCAGGTTTTTCCGATCTGCGCCAAGCACTTTACGAACCCCTATTTCCTTGCTTCTTCCGGCAAAACGAGCGGTTGACATGTTCATAAAATTGATACACGCAATGAGCAGGACAAAAAGTGCCACTGCACCAAAAATGAGGAGTTTTTTGGGATCGCCGCCGGTTTCAAAACTGCCAGGCGCCGAAGAATGTAAGTGAACACTTTTGAGTGGATCGAAATGAAGCGAAAGTTCGACACCAAAATTGCGGTATTTGAAATTAATATGTTTTTCCAGAAAACCCGTTAACTTCGAACTAAGGTTCGCCCAATTCACATCGGATGCAAACGTCACAAAAGTGTAATACGCCCAGCCGCCGTCCCAATCCATAAAATAGCCATCCATTTTATA
Source organism: uncultured Bacteroidota bacterium (assembly GCA_903930725.1). Lineage (GTDB taxonomy): Bacteria > Bacteroidota > Bacteroidia > Bacteroidales > 4484-276 > CAJATL01. The sequence goes on along the minus strand of CAIYZW010000952.1, from coordinate 141 downwards.
AAGTGACGATAGCGAAAGTAATGCACCAAATTTTATGGACGAGTTTGTTGGTGGATCTTCGACCAGCCCGGTAACACGAAAACTTTGGGAACCATTGTATTTAAGGGTTTTCCCGATAACGTCTTCACTACCAAAAAGCTG
>CAIYZW010000951.1 GCA_903930725.1 uncultured Bacteroidota bacterium | reverse complement strand
TATCCTGGAAATATCTGCTTTGTGCATCAAGATATTGATTGTTTGCGGTGGTAAGCTCGAGGCTTGAAGTAAGGCCTTCGCGGTATTTTATAAGCGAACGGTCGTAGATTTTTCGGGCAATTTCGATGTTTTTGTGTTGGGTGTTGTAGCTTTCGACAGCGTTTACAAAGTTTGTGCGGGCTTGCGAAAGTTCGAGATAAATGCCCTGCGTAACCTGTTCTTTCGTGTTTTGCATTTTCATCAGATTCATTTTTGCCTGACTAATTTTTGCAAGCCTGCCTCCGCTCGAAAATATCGGCAGCGAGAGGCTTACACCAATAATATCGGGCGACATGAAATCGAACTCAGGTTTATTTGCCTTTTCCTGATGCTGATAAAAGGCTGAAAGCGTGGGCAGGAATCTCGCTTTTTCGAGTTTCAACATTATTTGGTTTATTTTTTCCTGGGTCGAAATAAGCTGGTAATCAATGTTATTTCCAAGGATTAACTGCTGTACCAAGAGGCTTTCGGCATCTACGCTGTTGATGAGTTGGTCGAGGTTTTCGGTAAGTTCGATGTTTGCTTCAACATCAAGACCCATCTGAAACTTCAATAGTTTTGTGGCAACTTCTACCTGGCGCGAAAGATTATTTACCGAGTTCTGGAGCTGGCTTTTTGTAAGCGTAATCTGGTCGAGGTCGGTTTCTTCGACAAAGCCGGCTTTTAACGATTCGCTTAACTCGAACTCGGTTTTTACAATGTTTGCCAAAATATCTTCGCCAATTTTCTGGCTTTCGCGAAGAACCAGAACCAGATGATACGAATCGTAAACCAATTGCTTGATTTCCAGTTCTGTTTTGATAAGGGTTTGTTCGGTTACCAATTTAAAAGTTTTCGTAGCCTGAAGTCCTACAATATATTCCCCACTAAAAATCAGCTGGGAAACTGTGATGTCGAGGGTAGTGTTGTCGGCCAGGCCTAACTTGATGGGTTGCCCGGGAGTAAAACCCATGTAAACATTTTCATTTGTGATATCATCTGCCGTAATCGGGGTTCCTGAAGGCAGATTGGTGGCCAGGAAGGTTTCTCCGCCAAAACTTACTTCAGGGACTTTAAATAAATGCTGGTAACTGCCCTGAGCATTGATTTGAGGCAAACCAATTGCGGTTGTTTCCCAAACTTTCTTTTTGGCAATTTCGACATCGGTTGCCGAATTTTTGACGGTATAGTTGTTCTGGATGGCGTACAGGAGGGCTTCCTGAAGCGAAAACTTCATCAGCGAATCCGGTTTGGTGTTGTTTTGACTGCTGATTTTGGCTGCCGGAATAAGCGCAAGCAGAAAAATCAATAGCATCTTTAATAGCTTCATATTAAATGTGTTATAAGTTGTTATTTAGAGAATTATTTTTTTGTTGTTCATAATATTCCATGCCCTGAACATTGGCGATTCCGCGAATGTGGTTGTCGAACATCACGTTAAAAATTTTATCGTAGGAATAATTATCCTCATTTGCGAACATGAACTCATGGATTCCTTCAAGCTTTTTAACGTAAAGTTGCGAAATAATCACGGTATCAAGGTCCTGGCGATAGAGACCCTGCTGGATGCCGCGTTTTAAGTTTTCGTTGGTAAATTGGAGTACTGCATTTTTGCGGCGTTCAAAAACCGGCTTGATAATTTCGGGATAATATTTCTGAAGGTCGAAAAGTGCTGATGGGTTGTATTTTTTGAGATCATCACCGATTTTCCTGCTGATTTCGAGCAATTCATCAATGGCGTTTAATTCGCTGTTGAGGTTATCCCTGAAGCAATGAAGTGATTCTTTTTCGTGCAGCTCGAGTATTTTGGCCAATAAATCGGCTTTATTAGCGAAGTAGTGATACAGTGTTTTTTTTGAAACGCCCAGTTCACGGGCAATATCATCCATTGTAACGCTACGGATGCCATACTTCATAAATAGGTCGAGACTACCCAGGAGTATTTTTTCTTGTTTTTCGATGTTAACCTGTTCTTCCAAAATGATAATTAAAATTTGATGATTCTAAAACCGGCTACAAAGGAAACGTTTATTTCATTAACCGTTTCCATTGTGTAAGAAATTGTTTGGAGGGCTTCCCAAGGATTTTTGATTTTATGTAAAACACACAAAATGAATCAGGTGGGCGATTTGTACTTAGCAACCTTTGAAAATTCGGATAAAATTTACAAGTTTTGTTGATTGTGAATTGGATTTTAATTTCCGGTTTATTGCCGGGAGTTTCCTAAAAAAAATCCCCATTCCACGGTATCATAAAGTTTTCCGGAAGGTTGCAGAATAATTTTGACTATTTACTGAAATATCTGGTTCGTTTAGATATTTAATATTTACTTTTACCAGAATCGTTAATGGAATCATTTTGACCCGATAACTTATGGTTGTCGAACATTAAATCCGATGCAATCCAAACGATAAAATTCTAAGCTTCCTGTAAGGTTTTCGATCATCGCCATGAACAATGCCACAAGGTTTTAAGTCCTGATTCCACATGGGAACCTTAAACTATCTTTCAATAACATTTACCAAAATCTTAAGAATCAGTTTTTAAACATCACAAATCCAAAAAAATGGACACATTTACCACCTTTATTAAAATGCAATTCCTTGCCATCGCTTTGCTGGTGCAGGTTTTTGCTTTGCAGGCCCAAACAGGACCCGAAAAAACAATTATCAACACCCAAATGAATGAACTCAAACTGCAAGTGTTTCAGGACCACCAAATGAAGTTCATGCAAACTGCCTCAAGACATCCTTCCACCTTACGCAACTCGGGTGTTAAGCCCACAAAACTTCAATCCGAAAGCTGGTGCGAACAACGCGGAACTGATGAGCCCGGAACGTATCTTCCTAAAGAAGGTATTTCTGACGACACACCCTGCAACCCAGATGACTCGCTTGCTCTTGTGGCATTTTACAATTCAACCAATGGCCAAAACTGGGCCAACAGTTTCAACTGGCTTACCGGCCCGGTAAACTCCTGGTTTGGCATCACGGTAGCTAATGGTTTTGTTTCTTTGATGTGGCTTCCCGAGAACGGACTATCAGGCAGTTTACCTCCGGAGATCGGGAATCTATCGAATCTTCAGATGCTTTATCTATACTCCAACCTGATTGGTGGTAACATACCGCCTGAAATCGGAAATTTATCCAACATGTTAAATCTTTACCTTTCCGATAACAAGTTCAGTGGCAACATACCGCCCGAAATCGGAAATTTGTCCAACATTATCAATCTCGATTTCCACTTAAACCAACTTAGTGGAAGCATACCGCCAGAGATCGGGAATTTATCCACGCTACAAACACTTTACCTTTACTCTAACCAGCTTACAGGAAACATACCACCCGAAATTGGAAATTTAGCCAGCCTGCAAACACTTTATCTTTCAGCTAACCTGCTAAGCGGAAGCATTCCCCCCGAAATTGGAAATTTGGACAGTATAATTATTCTTGGACTTCACCTTAACCAACTCAATGGCACAATTCCTCCCGAAATCGGGAATTTAATAAACCTGCAATGGCTTTACCTTTACGCCAACCATCTTACGGGAAACATTGCACCCGAAATCGGGAATTTATCCAACCTTCAGGTACTTTATCTTTCCGGCAACCTGTTTACCAGTATCCCACCCGAAATCGGAAATTTAAATAACCTGTATTGGCTCGATCTTTACGATAACCAGCTTACTGGCAATATTCCACCCGAAATCGGGAGTTTAACAAATCTTCAATATCTTTTTCTTTCCTATAATCAGTTAAGCGGCAGCATCCCACCGGAAATTGGAAATTTGGATGTCCTTCAGGAGACAGACCTGGAAAACAATCAACTTACCGGAAGTATTCCTGCCGAAATGTGCAATATTTCTAACCTTAATCTTTTTACGTTTCAAAATAATTATCTCGACATGGGCAGTTGCCAGGCCATTTCATGCTTAATGACCAATGGGGTAAACATGTACGACGGAACCCAGCTAAACGGCAATAATTTGCTTACCGATTGCGATTTAGCCAATATTTCGGTTGATCCTGCAACACTATTTCAGGTACTTGCCCCATATGAAACAGCATCACAAACTGTTATTATTACTAATGTTGGATTTGGAAATTTGAACTGGAGCCTTGAGGTTATGAGCGAAAATACCATTGTCTGGTTATCGGCAGACCTGCTCTCGGGTATTCTTGGCCCTGATGAATCGTCCAATGTTACCGTTACCATTAGCTCCACCGGACTGGATTTGGGCACATATTCCGGCGCCATATTAATCACTAGCAACGACAGTGGTACACCATCACTTGAAATTCCAGTTCAATTGACTGTACAAACAGATGAAACACAAACTATCAATCTTAGCCTGGGTTGGACTTGCATTTCATCCTATCTGATCCCTAAAAACACTGGTATTGAACAATTATTTTCGTCAATTTCCGGTGATTTGATTATCGTTCAGAATTTCGGAG
>CAIYZW010000950.1 GCA_903930725.1 uncultured Bacteroidota bacterium | reverse complement strand
CGGTGGAGGGTAAGTATTGTTATTTAAGGAAACCGGATAGGAAAACGCTATCATTTGGAAGCACAATAGGAGTTAGTGACCCTATGAAGTTTAATGAAATAGTGTTGGCTAACTGTTGGATTGAAGGCGATGAAATGTTGAAAACAGATGATGAATGTTTCTTTGCTGTTATCCAAAGGTTGAACGAGTTAATAGAGGTTAAAACAGCAGAGATAAAAAAGCTTTAGGCGAATCTCTTACTAACGTTTCGTATGATTGGGTTGGGTTGATGGACGTTTCGCTGCAATATTATTTACACATTAACCCAGCCTTATTGACAGACGAAGAATGGTGCGATACGATTGCACGATTATCGTGGATTAGGAGGAAGGAAAGCGGTGAGCAATAGATTATCGTTTAAAAAACTCTTTTATTGCCTGAGCCCAAAAGATTAAACCACCTATAGCTAAAGAGATAAGCACTATGTAGGCAAAAACTATAAAGACAATATTATTTTCCATATCAAATGTTTTGGCAAAGATAAACAAAAATGAGTGATCAGTCTGTACATTTTACCATAAATATTCAGGGCAATGCACAAAATTCATTGCAGGCTATATCGCAAAACGTAACGGCGCTAACCAATAATGTTTCAAAAAGCATTGGGATTTTTAATGTATTTTCAACAAAAATATTCGCATTAAATCAGTTTACGCAGGTTGTTGAAAATACGAGTGCAGTATTTTCGGAGTTTGCACAGAGCGGTTTGAGTTTTCAACAGTCGATAGCTGATTTGTCGTCGATTACGGGAATTGCCGGATCGGACCTTGAAAGTCTGACAGAAAAGTCGCGTGAGTTTGGCAAGAAAAGCGGTTTGGGTGCAGTAGGTATTGCTGAATCGTATAAGATATTAGCCTCGCAAATTGATGTCACTAAGATTGGAATGGAGGGTTTAAATACGCTTCAGGAGACTACGATACTCTTGGCTCATGCGTCGGGACTGGATATGCAAACATCTGCCACGGCTATAGCAGGAACCATTAATCAATTCGGGCTACAGGCAAATGAAGCTAATAGGGTTGTAAATGTTTTGGCGGCAGGTGCAAAATATGGAGCAGCGGAAATAGGAGATTTGTCGCAATCGTTTAAAGTGGTTGGGGCTACAGCTAATGCTGCGGGCTTGGGGGTGGAACAAACCGCTGGAGCCATAGAGGTATTGAGCAAAAATAATTTAAAAGGAGCAGAAGCAGGCGTTGCGTTGCGAAACATCTTTTTGAAGATGCAGACTGAGCTGAAGGTTAATTTTGCAAAAACGAGTTTTTCGGAAGCCTTAGACAATCTTAAGCCAAAGTTGAAAGATGCCACTTACTTAGCAAAATTATTTGGGTTAGAAAATATATCGGCAGCGCAGTTCTTGATTGCAAATTCGGCAGCGGTTAAAGAAATGACAACTCGCGTTACGGATACCAATGTGGCATCGGAACAGGCAGCTATAAGAACGGCGACCTATAGTGAGGAATTAAAAAGGAATAAAGCGGTTTTGGAAGATTATAAAATTGCTATGTTTAATGCCACCGGGTCATTTTTGCCTTGGGTTTCTTCGATAGGTGAAGCGATGACCCCCATTGCCCGGTTAATGCCTTTGATTACGGGTATGGGGAGTGGGATTGTTTGGGCATTTAGTAATTTTATGCCTGGTGTTGAATTATTAAAAGTGGGCTTTTCATCTATTACAGGTTTTGTTGGAAGGATGGGGACTGTGTTTAGTTTGCAGATGGCATTTATGAGAGCAGACCTGGCTTCGACTTCCCTGGCTTCGATAGGATTTAGGGGAAATATGATCAGGGCAAT